>SKKJ01000152.1 GCA_007121575.1 Natronomonas sp. | reverse complement strand
TCGACCGGCCATTACGTGGCCGAAGTCGTGCCGGAATCGCAGATTGTGTCGGATCCTGTAACCACACAGCGCCCGAGTAACCGGTTCGTTGCGATCGTGCGTTCCACTGTTCTCACGGCCCGAACACTCGCCACAACACCCAAGGGAGGAACAGAGAGTGGGGCCGTTCCATGTTGATCACGGCGTAGAAGTCCTCGGTGAGCCGGCCATCGCTGTGTGCACCTCGCACCAGTTGTGCAAGATACCAGTTAAACAGGGTCGTCCCGCGTGGCTGCTGGCCCGTCGTCCGGGGAGACCGGAAGTCCGCTCCGACCTTGATATCTGCGCTCTCCGTACACACCAGATAGTTTGTGACAGATTGGAGTTAATAGAACACCAATCTGTAACATGGAATCTCTGTATTCAGCACGCCAATCCAGTCAGGCGATGAGGGTTTCGACAGAATCGTTATCCGGGGGACTACGCAGCGGCGTCGGGATCGTTTGGTTTCGAGCGTCGTTTGCGCAGCGCGCGGACCGTGAGAATCGCGAGGACGATACCAATGATCGATAGCAGGCGGGTTCGTAGCTGTGCCATACCAGTGTAAAGCGGTCGAGGAATTATTAGTATGAGTTGACTACTCGGGACGGTGGCGAGGAGTAGGAGCTCCTTACCGGTTGTTCGATGCCGGCCACGATCGTCAACAGGTGCACAGATCAGTAATTGATCGACCGAATCTGTTTTGCCGACGGCTCCGAAATACGGAGTCGTGACCGCGGTCGATGAGTGGGAACGGCTGCTCGAGGAATCCGGCGGGCTCACGAGCGAGGCCGCCGAGAGAATCATCGAGATCCACGGCGACCGCGGAGTGAAAGCGATCGAAGCGGTCAGCGAAGAGCGTATCAAAGAGTATCGCGATTTTACCGTCGTCGTCGGTCACTCCGAAGAGTACGTCATCGAAGGTGAGCTGTGCGACTGTGAAGACAGCCGCTACAACCTCGATCCCGACGATCCGACGCAGCTCTGTTGGCACGTCATCGCGACGAAGATCGCTCGACAGCTCGACGCGGTCGATTATCACGACATGTGGTATTCGGAAGTTCGAGAGTTTCTGTGAGCGGAGATCTACAGGTGGCCGGTGGTCTCACAGCACAGCGAGCGCGGCGATGAGCGAAAGCGCGCTCACGAGTGCGATCGTCGCGAACACGACGAGTGCGGGGGTTGCTCCGGTCCGTCTGAGCTCTTCGAGGCGAATCTCGGTTCCGAGACCGACGAACGCGAACAAAAACAGCCAGTTGACCGCGTTTTCAATCGAGGCGATCTGCGTCGACGAGAAGACACCGGCGCTGGCGAGCGCGATCAAAGCGAGAAATCCCAACACGAACTTCGGAAAGTTGGTCCACAAGATTCTCGGCGAAACCGATCCGCCGCTCTCTCGACGCGCATAATAGGTCGCATAGCCGAGCGCGATGACGCCGATCAGGGCGTTTCGAGCGAGTTTGGTCACCGTCGCCCACTGCCCGGCGACCTCCGAGTGCGCGAAGCCGACGGCGACGACGGGACCTGTCGAGAGCATACTGATCCCTGCCCAGACACCGAAGACGTGTGCGGGGAGCTGAAGCAGCGAGCCGACGATCGGATAGACGACGATCGTGACCGCATCGACCAGCAGGACGACGCCGGCCGCGTAGGCGATTTGGGTATCTCGGGCTCGGATCGCGCCGCCGACGGCGACGACCGCGGAAACGCCACAGACACCGGCACCCGAGGCGAGCAGCGAGCTAAACCGATCGGAGAGCCCGGCGACGTTTCGGGCGATCGCTTCCGCGGTGAGAAGCGTCACCGTCACCGTCCCGACCAACAACAAGAGGACAGTTCCGCCGGTTTCGATGATCGAGTCGACAGTCAACGACGCCCCGAGAAGAACGATTCCGGCGGCGAGCCAGACGGAATGCGTCGCGATACCGGGGCGGATCGCGTCGGGAACGCCGAGCGAATTCGTCAACACGACGCCGAGCGCGATCGCCAGCAGTAACTCGTTAACGCCGATCAGAGCCGACAGCCAGCGAGCCGAAAGCGCGCCGATTAAAAGAACGGCGAGGCCGGCGAGCACCCGTCCCGTGTCGGCTACCATGGAACCGAAACACCGAACAGCCCGACGAGGGCGACGATCGTGACTCCGACGAGTACGCCCTGCCAGTCAGTACCGAGCGCACCCCAATATCTGAGCAGCCCCTCGATCGGATCGCTCACCATGAGACGGCTATCGAGATCCCACACCGTATAAGTATTGTTTTTTGTCGCAGGTGTAGGAAATTAATGCCGCTTCTTCACGGTGTCGTTGGTATGTTCTCGGCTTACTGCGGAACGACCGTAATCGATCGCTTGTGATCGATCGCGTTTTCGAGTTCCTCCGCGATGGCCGAACCCCGTGAAACCTGAATTTCGCCGCCGCGCGAGACCGTCGCCGTAAACAGATACTCATCGTCGGCGCGGACTTCGACGGTCTCGCCGTGATGAGCGCCGAGCGGAATGATGACGTGACGGTTCGTCACTTGCGGGGTGACGCGCTCGCCCGCGCCCGAACGGCTCGACGCACTGGTGGAGTTGCCCGACGAGCCACCGGGGCGTTCCGAAAGCGTCCGCACGTCGATATCGATTCCGAGACGATCTTCGATCTGATTGATTCGACCGCCGCCTTTTCCGATGACGTAGGAGATGTCGTTATCATCGACCCACACGATCGCCGTGTTCGCCCCTTTGAGTTCGACCTCGACGTGTCCGCGGGCGACCGATCGGATCTCGCGTTCGATCTCCTGTTTGGCGACGCGTTCGACGCCGGTTTCACCGCGGCCGTCAGCCGCACCGTCGAGCGGAACGGTGACGACCTGTCGGTTGAACGTGTAGATCTCGTAGGCCGGCTTACCGGTTTCGAAGTCTTTGATCACGATGACCGGGCGGGCGAGATCCTCCTCGACGAGGCCGTGCGGAACCTTCACCTCGGTCGTCACGTCGTAGACGGTGTGGACCTCCCCGGCCTCAATGTAGACGACGGTGTCGACGACCTGCGGGATCATCCCCAACTCGACGCGGCCGACGAGCCGCTGAAGGGCGTCGATGGCCCGCGTCGCGTGGACGACGCCGATCATCCCGACGCCGGCCAGCCGCATGTCCGCGAACGTCTCGAAGTCCGAGGTCTTTCTGACCTCGTCGTAGATCGTGTAATCGGGCCGAACCATGAGCAGCGAGTCGGCGGTGTTCTCCATCGAGCCGGCGAGTTCGGTGTACTGGGTGATCTCGGGACCCACCTGCAGATCGCGCGGTTTCTCCATCGTTTTCACGGCGTAGCCGGAGCCGTTGAGGAACTCCGCGACCGCCTGTGCGAACGTCGATTTTCCGGCACCGGGCGCACCCGAAATCAAAACACCGCGTTGGTGTTCCGTGAATCGCTCGCGAAGCATATCGGCGTTCTCGTAATCGTCGAGGTCCGTCTTGACGATCGGGCGGACCGCGGTCACCTCGATCCCATCGGAAAACGGTGGTTCCGCGACGGCGATCCGCATATCGCGGATCTGGACGATCGTCATGCCGGGATGTGACAGCTCGACGAACCCATCGCTCGATGTTCGAGCGACGTTGAGGACGTTATCGGCGATCGAGCGCATCTCCGATTCCGAGAGCGGCTCCTCATCGATGTGCTCGTAGGCCATCTCTCCGATCGTTCCGCGCTTGGCCATCGGCCGAACGTCGGTTTTGAGATGGACCGACATCGTCCGTTCGTCGAGATACCGTTCTAACGTGAGTTCCGTGGTGTCGTCGGTTCGCGGTTCGATGTACTCGACGGCGATCCCTTTCGCCTTCGCGACTTCGCTTTGGACGATATCGCTCGTCAACAGCGTTGCGTCGTGGCGGGCGGCGAGATCGCGGATGAGGGCGTCGATTTCGCCTTCGCCCGCGTCGCGCTTTTCGATCGCGTCGGGACGGCGACCGACGTACTCGAGGTCGATGACTCCGTCGTCGGCGAGCGCGGCGAGGCGTTGAAGCTCTTCGAGCCCACTCCACCCGCTGTCGCGGCCGTCGTTGGCCTGCGCCTCCAACTCGCCGACGACAGCCTCAGGGATATAAACCGTACCGACGCCGTCGGCCTCGATACGCTCGGAAACGCGGCCGTCGATAACCGCGCTCGTATCCGGCAGAATATTCATACCGATGATCGGGTCCGAAACCGTATAAATACCGTGAAACGCCGGCTTTAACGGAAGCGGGTCGTCCGATGCGCCTCGAACGTCCCGGAGATTAAAACAGACTGCGAACCCACGGACGGTATGGAACTCATCGACCTCACCGAAGCGCTCGTCGAGATCCCCAGCCACGAGGACGAGCGCGTAGCCGGCGAATACATCCAGCAGTGGCTGCTCGAGCACACGGATGCGCATCTCAAGCGCGACGAAGCGGGAAACGTCATCGCACGCCGAAATACCGATGGCGATCGGTCGGTCGCACTCGTCGGACACCACGATGTCGTCCCGCCAGACGACGGACAGTTGAACGATGGCGGATACGTCGTCGAGCGGCGCGAGGGACGGCTCTACGGTCGCGGGACGGCAGACATGAAGGGGAGTCTCGCCGCCCAACTGCTCGCCTTTCGAGACGCCGATGTACCCGACGGCGTCGAAGCCGTCTTCGCCTCGTTCGTCGGAGAGGAGTTGGGCGGCGTCGGTTGCCGGGCCGCCATCGAAGCGGGGTTCGCACCCGATTTCGCCGTGGTTGGTGAGGGGTCGACGGGATACTCCGCGGACGGCGTCACGGACGTGGCAATCGCCCACAAAGGCAGGCGCGGATCGACGGTGACGGCGAAGGGCATCGCAACCCATGCCAGCAATCCCGGTTCCGGCGAGAACGCGATCTACCGAGCGACGGACGCGATCGGGATCATTCGCGAACTAGATGTGCCGGAAACGACGGTCTTGGGTCACGGACTCGAAGGATCGATCGCGGTTACCGAGATCGATGGCGGTAACGCGTGGAACGTGATCCCAGAGCGGTGTTCGTTCACCGTCGATGAGCGCACCGTTCCCGGCGAGCGAGCGCCGATCGAACGCGTCGAGACTGTCGACGGTATCGCCGTAACCATCGAACAGGATTTGCCGCCGATGGCTTGCGACGACGCCGACTTCGTAGCAACGGTGCTCGCCGCCGCCGATGTCGCACAGGCAGGTGCCCCCGAAGAGATCGTCAAACCGCACGCGACGGACGCCGGCTGGCTCACCGAGCGGGCGGGGACGACCTGCATCGTCTGTGGCGCGGCCGAGCCGGGCGAGGCGCACACGGCGGACGAAAGCGTCTCGATCGACGTTCTCGAACGGTGTCACGAGGTGTATCGACGAGTGCTCGAAACGGTTTGAACGATGAGCCGGGGCACGTCCTGGTCGGTTGGCGGGGTCTTTATCAGCTAGTGAGTTCTTACTTCGCGGGCCACCACGTCCGAGCATGGCAACCGAACAGTCCTCCACGCCGGCAGCGTACGAGAAGCTGCTCGAACAGTACGAGCGGGCGACGTATCTCGGGGATGCGAACGGTGTATTGAGCTGGGATCAAGAAGTGATGATGCCGGAAGGCGGAACGCCGGCACGGTCGAAACAGCGTGGGGCTGTCTCGGCCGCCGCTCACGAGTTGCTCGTCGACGATGACGTCGGCGCGTGGCTCGCGACGTTGGTCGAAGCGGAACTGTCGGCCGGAAAGCGCGCCGCCGTCCGCGAGATTCGACGGCAGTACGAACGAAAAGTTCGCGTCCCGACCGACCTCGTAGAGGAGATCAGCGAGGCGACGTCGGATGCACATCCCGTCTGGCAGGAGGCGAGAGGGAACGACGATTTCGACGCCTTCGCACCGACGCTCGAACGGCTGTTAGAACTCAAACGCGAGTACGCCGCTCACATCGATCCCGACGCCGACCCGTACGCGGTGCTCTTCGCCGAGTACGAACCGTATCTCGATCTCGACACCGCCGAGCGAATCCTCGAATCGCTTCGCGAGGGACTCGTTCCGCTCATCGACGCCGTCCGTGACGCCGAGAGAGATCTCTACAGCGTCGAGGGAACGTTTCCCGAATCCGAACAGTCAGCACTCGCACGGGAGGCGCTCGAAACGCTCGGATACGATTTCGAGCGCGGCCGGCTCGACACTGCGCCACACCCCTTTTCGAGCGGAACACAGTTCGATGCACGCGTGACGACTCGGTTCGATGAATCCGAGCCCTTAGATTCGCTCGGATCGACGATTCACGAGTTCGGCCACGCCGTCTACACGCAGGGACTTCCACGAGAAGCGTACGGATCACCGCTCGGCGAACACCGTGGGCTCACAGTCCATGAGTCTCAATCACGACTGTTCGAGAATCACGTCGGCCGAAGCGAGCCGTTCTGGGCGTTTTTCACACCACGGTTCAACGACCGGTACGGAACTGACCTCACGCCACGACAGGCCTACGAAGCCGTGAATCAGGTGTACGAAGACAACTGTATCCGCGTCGAAGCGGACGAACTCACGTATCACCTCCACATCGTTATCCGGTTCGAAATCGAGCGCGAACTTCTAGTCGGTGATCTCGACGTTTCGGAGGTGCCCGCGGCATGGAACGATCGGATGGAGTCGTATCTCGGCGTCCGTCCCGAGACCGACAGCGAGGGCTGTCTGCAGGACATCCACTGGAGTCACGGCGCGTTCGGCTACTTCCCGACGTACTCGCTCGGAAGCGTCCTCGCCGCACAATTATATGCGGCCGCCGAGCGAGAACTCGACGGACTCGACTCGAAGATCAGCGCCGGCGAGTTCGACCCGTTGCACGAGTGGCTCGACGACGCCGTTCGGCAACACGGCTGTCGGTACACGACGGACGAACTCATCGAGCGCGCGACCGGCGAGCCGTTCACCGCCGACTACTTCCTCGCGTACGCCGAATCGAAGTTCGGCGAGCTGTACGGGTTATAAGAAGCCACGAGGGCTCGGACGATTCGTCGCCAAGCTACGGGATTGAAAGTCGATTATCGACGTCTTCGAGCATCGCTGCCAGCTGAATACCACCGGTCCCAGCGAAGACGGCGACGCCGATCGCGAACAGAAACGGCGCGTAACTGCCGAACGTCTCGACGGTCCACCCGGCGAGGTAGGGCCCGGCGAGCGCGGCGATGCCGAACGAGAGCGCGGCGACACCGTACAGCATCGTGACGTACTCGGAGCCGTAAAAATCCGCGATGAGCGGCGAGACCAGCGTGCCGGCCCCACCGTGAACCAACCCGTACACCGCGGTGACGAAAAGCAAGGGCAGCGGTGTGGACATGAAGGGTAACAGGACGATCAAGACGCCGACACAAAACGAGAGCGCGACGAATATCTTCGGACGGCCGACCCGGTCGCTGATCGAACCGAAGAGCAAGCGCCCGGGGATCGCCATGCCACCCAAAAGCGAGATCGCCAGCACGCCGACCCATCGACCCATGCCGATATCGGTCGTATACGCCACGAAGTGAACGATGAGGGTGAAAAACGGGAGATAGATGACGATCCACGAGACGACGATCAGCCAGAACGAAGCGGAGGTGAAGACGGCGCGGGCGGAGTCGGCGGCGGTGGCTTCAGTTGATTCGGGTGAAACGGGGTTCCCGGCGGGAAACTCGTGGGAAGCGTCGACACCCATAGACCACGGGTCCGTCCCGGCGAGGACGGCGACGAAAGCGAGGCCGACCAGCGCGGCTGCGGTGAGTATCAGATACGTCTCCTGCCAGCCGATCGCCGCGATCACCGCGACCGCGGCAGGCGGGGCCAAGAGCGTCGCAACGCTGCTCCCGCTGGAAGCGATCGCCGTCGCGATCCCGCGGCGGCGCTGGAACCACCGGGACGGAAGGGTGAACGCGATCACGTAGATGATTCCCATCCCGATGCCGGTGACGATTCCGTACGTGACCACGAGCGCTTCGAGACTGTTCGCTTGACTCGCGCCGACCATGCCGACGCCCAAACAGATCGTACCGACGACGATCAACCGGCGCATCCCGTATCGGCCGACGACGGTACCGATAACGGCGGAACTGATGTACAGTGAGGCGGTTTGGGCCGAAAACGCGATCGATGCGGTGGCCCGGGTCGCGTCCAGATCGTCGATGATGAAATCGAAGAACACGCCGAAAGAGAAGTTGATCGAATAGATCGCCAAGAACGCCACAAAGCAGAGTCCGGACACGATCCACCCGTAATAGATCGGCGTATCGGTCAGTCGACGGCGGAGCACGTCCATGGTAGGCGGCCCGACTCAGCGTCGTGACTTAACGTTCTTTGTATCGGTAGTATCGTGTGCAAACACCGAGAAAAGCGACGAAACCGCGTTCGAACCGGTCGGAGTACGGAAAACCATCCGACCGTGAGGACCAGACCTATCCGATCGTTACGACCCGATCCGAAGTCGTGACGACCTCGAGAAGATCGCTCATCGTCGATATCGGACACACATCGCTTCCCTCGCTGTTTCTGATCTCCAGACACGTACCACAAGCGAGGAGCTCCCCACCGGCATCGACGAAGGCTTCCATCCGATCACGAACGTCGAACGGTTCGTCGGCGAGTTCCTCGACTTCGACTCCCGATCCGAGCAGGAACACCGAAACGTCGATTCCGCTATCTAGCGCTGTAATGCCGAGACGAAACGCGTTCCACGCTCGCTCTGGATCGTTCGTTTCGAGCACGATTCCTAGCGTTTCGACGTCATTTCGGTCGGATTTGACACCCATAGTTGTGTAATATATTCACAATATTATAAACTACTCGATGCCGCCGGGCTTTTCTACGCCCATCCCGAGCGTGTATTATGAACGTCGAGGCGAAACGGGAAGCGGCGCTCGAAGCGCTGAGCGGATTCGACGGCGTCGTCGTCGCCTTCTCCGGCGGCGTCGATTCATCCGTCGTCGCCGCGCTCGCCGCCGAAGCCCTCGGAGAGGAGGCCGTCGCCTGCACGGCGAAAAGCGAGACGCTACCGGCCGCCGAACTCGAAGACGCGAAGCGAGTCGCCGACGAGATCGGGATTCGTCACGAGATCGTCTCGTTCTCCGAACTGGAGAGCGAAGCGTTCGCGGAAAACGACGACGAACGCTGCTATCACTGCCGAACGATGCGACTCGGAGAGATGTTCGAGCTGGCCCGTGCGTTGGGCATCGAAACGGTCTGCGACGGGACGAATGCCTCCGACCCCGGGGAAGGACACCGACCCGGCCTCCGCGCCGTCGAAGAGCTCAACGCCTACTCG
>SKKJ01000032.1 GCA_007121575.1 Natronomonas sp. | reverse complement strand
CTCATCGGTGAAATACAGATGTGTCGGTCGCCGGGCGCGTACTGATGGTTGTCATAGCCCGTGTACAACTGTTTGACATCGACGTTGTCGGGAACATCCACCTCGTTGGGACGCTTGCTTCGTCGCGAATACCAAGCCGTATCGGTCCCGTCCTCGTCGTCGCTTCGGATGTGCCACAGCGAGGCTCCCGAACCATCCCGACCACCAAAGGCTCCCCACGGCGTGTGGTTTCCGCCGTCGCCTTCGACGGTTTGAACGACCGGCGCGAGCATTGTCGTCTCCCGAACGACACCGTGACCGCCGCGAAACTCCCCGGCGCCATGGCCCGGACCGTCCCGCATTTCGTAGCGTTCTACGCGCAACGGATGAGAGAGTTCGACGTCCTCCGTCGGCCGGTTTCGCGTGTTGTGAATCAGCGCACCGACGCAGTCGATCCCGTCTTTATCGGGTCGCCCACCGTAGGATCCGTCGTTGACTTCGAGATACACCCAGTACTCGCCGGGGTGTTCTGGATCTTCCCCGCCGTAACTCGTAAAGAACACCTGTGCGGCGTTTCCGGCCATAATACGATCCGGAATCGCGTGTCGAAGCCCTTTCACGATGAGATCTCCCAACATGTCGACTTGCTGGATACGCGCAAAGGCTGCGGCCGGTTGTGCGGGCTCGAATATCGATCCCTTCCGCGTCTCGACGTTGATCGGTCGGAACGTCCCGGAGTTTTGCGGGATGTACTCGTCGTGAATGTACGTGTCCATCAAGATCGCACGAACGGTGAAGAAGACGGCGACCTTACATGCTCCCCAGTTCGGGACGTTGAACGCCGTCGGGACCTGATCGTTCGAATCGGTGAGGTCGACCGTGATTTCGTCGCCTTCGATTCGTATCTTCACGTCTATCTTCAGCCGCTCGTCCTCCCAGCGTGCCTGTCGCTCTTCTTCGCTCAATCCCTCCTCTAGCCAGCTTCGGTTCCGTTTGTCGTCGTCGAGATACGCCGTCTCGTGCCACTCGCCGTCCGGCAGCTCACTCAGTTTGCTTCGAAGCAGCTCGTCGGCGTAATCCATCAGGTCTTTCCCCGCTTGCAGAACCGTCGCAAGCCCCCATTCGTCGACGAGATCGTGGAACCGCTGCTCACCGATTTTCGCCGCCGAAATCATCGCTTGGAGGTCGCCCTCGTTCATCCGTGGTGTGCGGGTGTTCTCGAAGAAATGATTCCACAACTCCGTGATCCGCTCGCCTTCGCTGATCACTTTCCGCGCCTTGAACAGCTGTCCTTCACCGTAGACGTCGTACAGATCGACGGTGATTCCGGGAACTGCGGTTCCGATATCGAGAACGTGGGCCGTATCGGCCGACCACCCGACGTGGTCGCCGTCGACAAATATCGGCACGAGTACTGCGATATCCGGCGAGTGGCTGGCGCCGTAGTATGGATGGTTGTGCCAGAACACATCCCCTTCGTTTATGAACTCCTCGGGATCGTCGCCACGCTCTTCTAAACATTCATAAAAGCCGCGGATGTATCCCGGTAGCGAGCCGACGTGCATCGGTGTGTAGTCGCTCTCTGCGATTTCATCACCGTTCTTCAAGAACAGTCCAGCACCCAGATCCTCGCTTTCGCGAATGATCGACGAGTATGACGAACGGACCATCTTGTGGCCCATCTCATCGGCGATCGTGTCAAACTCGCCGCCGAGCACCTGCAGTGTCACCGGATCGAGTTCGCGCTCCGCTAAGAGCTCTTTTTCTGCTCCGATCGATTCTCCGTCTGTGGTATCGTGTTCGCTCATCTGTTTACTCCTGGTAGGTCATTCGAATCGCGCGACTCGGCAGGACGTTCGCTTCCCAGTTCGGTTTGACGACGACGGTGCTGTCCGTCGAATCGATGATTGCGGGTCCGTCGATGACGTGGTCTGCACCGAGCTTCGAACGGTCGTATCGCGTTACTGTGTATGTTTCTGGGTCTAGCGAGTCTCCGAAGTAGACCGTCGTTTCACCGCGTTCCGCGTCGACTACTGCTCCGCCGCCTCCGATCGTGAGCGGCTCGTACGGGTGACTTTCCGCACGGGCTGACACCCGGAGATTCAACAGCTCGATCGGATCGTTCTCGAAGTAGTGGCCGTACTCCGTCTCGTGGCGCTTTTCGAACCGCTCGCGATGGCGTTGCTTCCAGTCACCGTCGACGCCATCGAACGGGACGTTCAGCTCGAACCCTTGCCCCTCATACAACATATCGACCGACTCTTCGAGTTCGATCCGATCGTCCTCGATCCCGTCGGATCGGAGCTGTTCGCTGCCTCGTTTCCGAAGCGTTTCGAATCGTTCGGTGACGTTTCCCTCGTCGACGTCTTCGAGCCGCTGGCTGATCGTGACTTGGTTGTCGTACTGGATATCGCCGGTTAACAGCC
Source organism: Natronomonas sp. (assembly GCA_007121575.1). GTDB lineage: Archaea > Halobacteriota > Halobacteria > Halobacteriales > Haloarculaceae > Natronomonas. Next base: position 6,914 of record SKKJ01000032.1, on the reverse strand, counting down.
CTCGAGCGGACGCGATCCCCGGTGCGGGTGGAATCAACACCTTGGTCATATCCAACTCTTCAGCGATGTCGGCAGCGTGTAGCGGCCCAGCGCCGCCGAAGGAGACGAACGTGTACTCTCGCGGGTCATATCCTCGGCGGATGGTCTGCTCACGCGTCGCTTGGGACATGTTGCTGTTTGCGACTTCGAGCGTCGAAAGCGCCGCCCGCTCGACCGTCGAGAACCGGCCATTCGTGCTGCTCTCGTCAACGAGGTGATCTTGAATCGCCTCGCGTGCGAGATCGACGTCGATGTCGATTTCACCGCCGAGGAAGTAGTCTGGATCGATCCGACCGAGAACCAACTGTGCGTCCGTGATCGTGGGTTGTTCGCCACCTTGTCCGAGACACGCTGGACCGGGGTCGGCGCCGGCGCTCTTCGGTCCGACGTTGAATCCACCGGCGCTGTCGAACCACGCGATCGAGCCACCACCGCTGCCGATGGTTTCGATGTCGAGCATGTTCGTGACGGTCGGATAGTTCCCGACTTCGGCGTCCCGAGAGTCACGCTCGAGAAGTCGCTCTGGAATCACGGAGATATCGGCGCTCGTTCCGCCCATATCCAGCGTGATGAGTTTCGATTCGCCGGCGTGTTTGCCCGAGAACTGTCCCGAGAGCACCCCACCCGCTGGTCCGGATAGCAGCGTCGTGATCGGCTTTCTCGTCACTTGTTGGACACTCGCCAACCCGCCGCTGGATTGCATGATCAAAAGGTCCGCGTCGAACCCTTCTTCTTCGAGTCGGTCTTCGAGCCGGGTGAGATACTGATTCATCACCGGCGCGAGCCGAGCGTTGATCGCCGTCGACGCGAACCGCTCGTACTCGCGGAACTGGTTCACGACTTCGTTGGAGGTGCTGACGGTGAGCTCGGGGAACGCTTCTTGAATGAGCTCTTTGGTCCGATCTTCGTGTGCGGTGTTCAGATACGAGTGTAAATAACAGACTGCAACCGATTCGACGCCGTCATCGACGAGATCCTGTGCCGCTTCGAGAACCTCGTCTTCATCGAGCGGTCGGATGACCTCACCGGGCGGATAGATCCGCTCCGTGATCGTCTTTCGATGCCGACGTGGGACGATCGGATTCGCCTGCTGCGTCTGTTCGAACAGTATCGAGAAGGTGTGTTCTTTTCGGTGTCGGCCGATGTGTATCACGTCCCGAAACCCACGGGTGGTTAACATCCCCGTTTTCGCTCCTTCGTTCTCGATGAGCGCGTTTGTGGCGACGGTCGTCCCGTGAAGAACGGTATCGACTGCCCCCGGCTCGATTCCCGCGAGATCACAGACCTCTGAGACACCCTGTGCGCTCGAAATCGACGGATCTTCGGTCGTCGGTAATTTATATATCTCTTCTTCATCTCCCCGTACGAGTTGAATGTCGGTGTTCGTCCCGCCGACGTCAACCCCGATCTGAATGATATCGTTAGCCATGTCTAGTTAGTGGAACTGCATCCGATAGCACAATATGCTGGAAATACATTAAATTTTATCCAAAATAACTGGGTATTAATGCAGTTAGCAGCCGCTATTGATACATTTGACACGTTTTGGTTCGTGTGGGCATCCACACAAACCACACGCTCAATCGCGCTCGGCGATGAGCGACTCGGTGCCGCATTCCGGACAGTACGGGACTTCGACTGTTTCGTCGCCGCGTTCGCGCTCCCGAACGAACCAAAAGGCACCCTGAAATTTTGGCAGGTGGAATCCACAGTCGGTACAGCGATAGACGTACTGCGGTTGGTTCGTCGGATACCGTGTCACGTGTGAACATCGATCCGTGCCTATAAAAAACTCAGGTGTGAACTCATCGTATTTTCCAGCAAACGCCAGGGAATGTTCTCCTTCTACTGCTAGATGTCCCGAAGGTACGCTTTTACTGTCTCCGTCGGTTCGATGTCCGCGAACTTCCGATCGAGGTCCCACAGATGCGCTTCGTGTTGCTCGTCGGATCGATCGCCGACACACGTCTCCGGAACGATCGTATGATAGCCGTGGGCGCTCGAATCGTCCACCGTCGATCGCACACAGGCGCTGGTCGAACACCCTGCGACGATAACCGTATCACATCCCATCGACGTGAGCATCGAATCCAACTCCGTTTCGTGAAACGAACTCGCATGTCGTTTATCCAGAATATGGTCCGTCTCGCTCACGTGGCATCGATCGTCGATCTCGACCCAATCCGTTCCTTCTTTCCATTCAGCGATCAGCGGGATCTTTTTCGTCCACATTCCCGCATCGGCGGCCTCCGGATGAGAGTAGACGACTCGGGTCCAAAAGACGGGAACGCCCTTTTCGTGTGCGATGTCGACGAGTTCGTTCGTTTTCTCTATCACCGCCGAGAGATCCGAACCCATCGGATACGTTTCGTCGGTTTCTCCCTTCTGGAGATCGATCGCCACGATCGCGGGCCGCTCCCCATAGCCCACTCGCTTTTCGCCCATCTTCGCTTCGTCGTAGATCGATTCTCTGTCACTCATGCACACGGGGTGTCGCACGGCTTCGTTAAATACTCCTGTGTGAAGTGCCCCCTCAGGAGTGCTAGAAAAGATCTTTCGAGACTAATGCGGTCGTTGACGTATCATATGGGAACGGCCGAAATCGTTCCGCAGGCGAAACCAGCCGCGATGGTTCAGCGCGCTCGAGCGGCTGATTCGATCAGTTCGATAAAGTCGTCGCTTTCGATCTCGTATACGGTGTATCCACCGGGCGATCGATAGCGGCCCACGTAGGCAACGATCTCGCCTCCGATCCGAATTTCCCACTCTTCGGTGTACTCCGACTCGATGCTTGTGAACGTTATCTCGATCCCGAACCGATCTTCGAGTTCGTCGACGATTTCGTATTTTAATGTTTCATCCTCGAATCGGGGCGGTCGGTACGGTCGGAGCCCATAGGCTTCGAACTCTTCTTTGGTTTTCCGCCACCACTCTGGGAGTTCGCTCACGTCAATCTCCGCGTACGGATCCGTGTCTTCGCCCGGATCGCGAGTCCGCAGTCGTTCGATGGCTTCTTCGCGATCGCTGTCCATGTCCCACGTTTTATCGCGGTAAAGAAAAACGTGCTGTCTACGTCCGTCTGATTCGTAGACAGATCAAGCGGCATTACTTGGTGGCGGTAGCTCTAAGTGAGTTGTTGTAATCTGATAGCACATGTCGATGGAAACAGAAAAAAGGGTTGAGCTAGGTGATCTCCTCGTCATTGACGCCGACTCACACGTCAGTCAGGGTGCCCCCGAACTGCTCCCGTATATTCCCGATCGATTCAGCGGTGCGAGAAAGATGATCGAGATCTCAGAGAAGCCTGAGCGTGAGATCTACTCGTATGGCCGTGCGAGCCCACCGTTCGCAAACGACAGTCCGAACATCCGAGACCGAGGTGATTTCTCGAACCTCCGGGCTGATACACCGGAAGCGAAACGACAGGTCATGGACCGATTCGACATTGATCGAGTCGTTCTCACGCCCGGACAGAACGTTCACCTCGCCGGCGTGAACAACGACGATGCCGCGGCCGCGCTCGCGGCAGCGTACAACGATTGGATTCTGGAAACGTTCCTCGATGCGGACGATTCGTTTTACGGGACGCTTTCGGTCGCGCCACAAAAGCCCGAAGAAGCGGTTCGAGAGATCGAGCGAATGGCCGATGAGCCCTCGATCGTCGGTGTACAGTTCCCCGTTTCCGGATTGCTTCCGCCGGCGGGACATCGGATCTACCTGCCGATCTATGAGGCCGCGGCCGAACACGGTCTACCGATCGTCATGCACGGTGGCAACAGCAACTCCCAGGGGGTGTTTCCGGTTCAACGCAAATGGAGCGAGACGTTTCTGGAAGATCACGCCTTCACGTTTCCTGCCGGGATTATGTGGCAGCTGATCACGGTTGTCATGCGCGGGATCCCGGAGCGGTTTCCCGACCTCGAGTTCGTGCTTCAGGAAGCCGGTGTCGAGTGGCTTCCGTGGATGATGTGGCGACTCGACGATCATTATCTACAGATCTCGTTCGATGCACCGATGTTGCAGAAACCACCGAGCGAGTACATCAAAGAGCAGTTTTACGTCACGACCCAACCGCTTGGCCACACCGAAAACCGTCGACATATGGCGATGGCGCTCGAGTTGGCCGGCGGCGCGGAGACGATCATGTACGCCTCCGATCACCCGCATCCGGATTTCGATACGCCGAACGAGTTGTTCGAAAACCTCCGCTCTCATTTCGAACCGGACGAGATCCGCCGTATGATGGGCGAAAACGCAGCCGAGGTCTTCGGGATCTGATATGGTCGCGCGTCACGAAGTCGCAAAAACGACCGATTTCGAGGCGGACGGCGATCGCGTCTTCGTCGAGATAAACGAACTCGAAGTCGCCGTCTTCTGGATCGATGGCGAGTATCACGCGATCGTGAACTACTGTCCACACCAGGGTGCACCGCTGTGTGAGGGCGAGTTGACCGGACAGAGCACCGTCGATGAAGAGTGGAACTGGACGTACGACGAAACCGAACGACACGTCCGCTGTCCGTGGCACGGGTGGATGTTCGATGTCACTTCGGGCGAGTGCACCGATACGGAGCAGTATCGGATGCCGACCTACGATGTCGACGTCGACGGTGATACCGTGTATCTCCTTCGCTGACGAAACGCTCGATATTTGAACGAAGTTCTCTAGCCCGTAACCCAAAACGTATTCATCGCTGATGTCGACCGTCCGTTATGCAGTATCTCGTGCTTGATGTTCTCCAAGACGACTGTCCGCTGACTCGGACGACACGGGAGCACGATGTGACCTTCTGTACGCCGTACTGGCAGTTCACGGAAGCGTCCGGTCGGTGGGACCTCCGTGTTCATGTCGATGCGGCCGATGAAGACGAACTCGAAAGCACCCTTCGGACGCTCCGCAGTGACGCGTCGATGCGGCAGTTCCAACTACGAGCAAAAACGGGATCCACGGCGTTTCTCCGGCTGGTTTTCGACGAAACGGCGGCCATCGGGACCGTGTCTACCCACGGTGGGTACGTGGTCGGACCGTTTTATAACACGGGAGGATGTGAACGGTGGCATCTGGGGTTCGATACCGACCGCGATGCGTCCAATGCGCTTTCGGACCTCGACCGACACGAGAAATTCGAGATACGTGAGCGGTGTCGTGTCGAAACGCCTCTCGAATTCGACCCGTTCCGATACTACGAGACGGCCAACTCGCTGTTGGACAGCTGTCGGCAGCTTACACGCAGAGAGCGCACGGTGTTAGAAACCGCTATCGAGATGGGTTATTATGAGACACCGCGAGAGGCGACGCTGAAATCGGTCGGTGACTGTGTCGGCGTCTCCGATGTCGCAGTCTCGAAGACACTCCGTCGCGCCGAGCGGAAATTGTTGACGAGCGGTCTCTCGGCGGCCGAAACCATCCATTCGAGTTAATTCGGCGGAGATTCTGGAACGCTTTTGTTCGGCTTTGTACAACCGTCATCCCCGATGGTTAGGTGACGAACCCAACAATTGGTGGGGGTTCCCCCCGTTCGTTCGGGTATGCTTTCGAGACGAGTGTTGGCGTTTGCGCCGCTTCTCGCCGCAGTGTTTTGGGGCGGAATGTACGTCGTCAGTAAATGGGGATTCGATGCGATTCCGCCGATTACGTTGGGTTTTCTTCGAGTTCTACTCGGTGCGGCCGTCCTCGTCGTTCTCGTTAGAATCTATTATCCCACACGTGCGTTCAGTCGGCGCGATTGGTACGGGTTCACGTTTCTCGGCGTCTGGGTTGCGATCACGATGGCGACCCAATTCGTCGGCACGGACCTCACGACGGCGAGCGAAGGTTCGCTCATCACCGTGTTGACTCCCGTGTTCACCGTTGTTCTCGGCGTCTTCGTTCTCGATGAACTAATCACGCGCCGAAAATCGTTCGGAATGGGACTCGCGCTCGTCGGTACCGTCTTGGTACTCGCCGGTCAGTATGACCTGGTGACGATCGGTGCTGGAAGCGTTATGGGAATCGTGATGCTCATCGTGGCGAGCGCAGGATGGGCGATCTATACCGTCTGGGGAAAACCGCTCATCAGACGGTACTCTGCGCTTGAGACGGCGACGTATTCGACCGTGATCGCGGTGCCGATGCTCGCCGTCTTGGTTCCCATCGAATTGTACGTGCGAGATATCGCCATCGGCTCGATTCCGGTGACGCTTCCGATCATCGCCGCCGTGCTCTATCTGGGAGTGTTGAGCACGGCCGTTGCCTGGTACTGCTGGTATAAGGGGCTCGAGTTCGCCGATGCCGGAACCGTCGCGGTCTACTTTTTCGCCCAACCGCTTGTCGGTGCCGCGCTCGGGGCGCTGTTTCTCGATGAGACGGTCGGTCTCGGCTTCGTTTTGGGCGGCGTACTCATGGCCGTCGGTATCTATTTCGTGAGCACCGAAAAAAGGCGAACTGCCTGATATCCGATACGGCGCGTGACTCTCCTAAAACGTCGTTTCCGACGTTCACGTAGTAGGACCGCCGCTCAGTTCAGAGAAGAAGTCGTACGCGCGGGTGATCTGTTCGTCTTCCCCGTATCGGCAGCGTGTATAGCCCGCGAACTGTCGGAGAAGCCCTCCGAACGCCAGCGGGACGCCCGCGTCTTCGCTGAACTGCATCAGTTGTGAGAGGTCCTTCTCCATGATGTGGATCGGTGCCCCAATGTCGTAGTTCCCCTCTCGAACGTGCTGTAACTTGCCCGTCGTCGCGCTGTTTCGGCCGGTCCCGTGGTTGATCGCTTCGAGTAAACACCCCATTTCGAGTCCCATCTCCTCGCCGAGTACGACCGCTTCCGAGGAGACGTACAACACCATATACGACAGATAGTTATTCAATAGCTTGCACGCGTGACCGTGTGCCGGTT
>SKKJ01000060.1 GCA_007121575.1 Natronomonas sp. | reverse complement strand
GGACCGGACAACATCGAGACGCTGTTGGACGAGTACGATCTCGTCGTCGACGGCTCCGATAACTTCGCGACACGATACCTCGTCAACGACGCCTGTACCCTCGCGGGGGTCCCGTTCGCTCACGGCGCGATCTTGCGGTTCGAAGGGCAGGTGACGACCTTCGAGGCGAACGATGGTGGTCCCTGTTATCGATGTCTGTTCCCCGAGGCTCCAGAACCCGGAACCGTCCCGGACTGTGCGACGGCGGGCGTGCTGGGTGTTCTCCCGGGTACGGTCGGTTGTATGCAAGCGACCGAAGCGATCAAACTCTGTCTCGAGTACGGCGAGACGCTCGACGGACGAATGATCTTTTACGATGCCGCCGACATGACGTTCGAAGAAATCTCGATAGAACCTCGCCCAGACTGCCCGATCTGCGGGGAGGGTGCGATCGAATCGATTCACGACGTTGAGTACAACGAAACCTGCGCCATCTAGCGGCGGTCACTCCTCGTCTCCGTTCGGTTCGAACGGCTGGCCGGTCTCGATGCGTCGACCCACATCGAGGTGGTAGCTCTTCAAAACATCCCGTCCGAGCACCAGCGGATAGTCCATCCGAGCTCGGTCTTCCAGGTTTGCCTCGACCGTATGTTGGACACCGCCGATCCCAAGCACAAGGTCGACGACGGGCCGAGACTGGCCGGATCGAGCTGAGCGGTCGACACTGTGAATCGGGCCCGCACCGATCTCTGCAGCCAGCTCGATATCTACCGTGGTGTGAGCGACACCTGTGTCACACCTCCCGATGACGGTTTTGTTCCCTCTGGTTCCGTTGACGACGATCTGCTCTGTGAGCCCGATTACCACTGGTTCGTCGGAACGCTTCGGCTCCTTCGGCGGCATACACGACGGAACGGAATCGTCGAGTGTTGCGGATAACTCCGCGATGAGCGCGTCATCGACCGACCCACCGCCTCGCTCGATGGCGAGCTTTGCGATATAGGGGGCTGGGCTCCGTCCGGTCGCCGCGTACAATCCCCTAAACCCTGCCGTCGGATTCGCTTCGAGGATGTACCACCCGTCGGCTCCCTCGATGAGATCGACGCCCGCGTAATCCAACCCCAACACTGTCGATGCCTCACACGCCATCTCGGCCACGTGATCTGGAATTGAATCCGTGAAATCCTCGACCGAACTACCGCGTGAGACGTTCGTCCGCCACTCAGATTCCGCTGCGTATCGAGTCATCGCTCCGATAACCGAGCCGTCGACGACATAAACCCGTACATCACGGGCCGTTCGATCGCGCTGTCCGATGAATTCTTGCAGGAACGCTCGGCGTTTCCCGACCATCGAACTCAGTGAATCGCTCGTTTTGACCTTCCAGGCCCCCCCGCCGTGAGTTCCGATCGCGGTTTTATATACCGCTTCGGGACCGAACCGTTCTCGATACCGATTGAGCTGCTCACCGCTCAACGCGAACACCGTTTCGGGAACGGGAAGGCCGGCTCGAACGAGCCGAGTCGCGCTGGCGATCTTGTGTGCGGCCAGCGCCGTCGCGTGGGGTTCGTTGAGCATCGGTCGCAGCGCCGCGATCGTCTCTGCAACGCCGATGTGTTCTGAGGGTTGATCCGTATTCGACAGCAACATTCGGTTCGCAACGACGTCGACATCCGGACGGAGACGAACCGCTCCATCGACCAAGTGAATGGTCGTATTCCACTCCCGAAGCCACTCTGGCTCGTGACCAAGCGCATCGACGGCGTTACAGATCGCCTTCGATTCTTTGCTATCGTGCAGACTCAATACGGCGACTGTGACGGGGTTTGAGGACATATCTAGCTTAGTACTAGCGATTTGATAAAAGATCAAGACGAGTCGCACGCGCTGATAACGTCTCTGCGATCCGCGTCTCGTTCGCACACCAGAACGCGAAACGTTCTGAGGACGACTGACGGCGCGGGTGTTCTTTTCACCCCAACATAAATGTGCTCGCCCCTTCGGGCCGTTTCACGCGTGGTTGAGTGGAACGACGAGCGTTTGACAGTTCGCTTCGGTGATCACGTCGTGTGAGACGCTCCCGAGCATCCGCCGCTCGTGGCCGTTCATCCCGCGGGTTCCCATCACGATGAGATCGGCGTCGATCTCCGCTGCGTACGCCCGAATCTCATCGCCCGGTCGGCCGTGTCGAACGGTGGATTCGCCATCGAGCCCGGCGTCTTCGACCGCTTCGAGAACCGCGTCAACGGCGGCTTCGGCGTTCGCAGTGAGTTCGGATTCGACCGCATCGGTTAGTCCTTCCTCAAGCGTGAGGAACACCCCTCGGTCGATGACCGAGAGCGCGTGGACGGTCGCGTCTCCGTGTGCGGCGATCTCGATCGCCGCATCGATCACTGCATCCATCTGTTCGCCGCCGTCCGTCGGAACGAGAATATCGTCGTACATCGGCTTCGTTCGGTTGTTCTCGCTGCGGGAAGTAAACGGGTTCGAATATCCTCCACGGCGATTATCGATATCGACTTGTTCTAACCCCGTGAGATCCGGCGAAACACATAGATGTCGTCTCCGAATAGCGGTATTCATGTATGACAGCCTCTTGTTGCCGACCGATGCGAGCACCGGTATGGACCGCGCCGTCGAGCATGCGATCGAGGCCGCAACGCAGTACGGCGCGACGTTGCACGTGCTGTATGTCGTCGATACGGAAACGTATAGCTCCTATTCGGGCGATGAGTACGTTCACGAGTTCGAAGGGTTAGAGAGCGCGCTCATACAGGCCGGCGAGGAGGCCATCGAGGAGATCGTCGCGGCTGCGGACGCGGCGGACGTCGAGACGGAGACCGTCATCCGCCACGGCATTCCACACGAGGAGATCCTCGCATACGCCGACGAAGCGGATATCGGATTGACGGTGCTCGGCTCGAAGGACCGTTCCGGTGAATACCGCCGTCTGTTGGGAAGTGTCGCCGAACGCGTCACTCGGATGTCGAAGCGGCCGGTAACCGTGGTTAAAACACCCGTCGAGAGGTAACCGAGGGTGCTGTCGGTATACGGACCATCCGAACGCCAGTAGCATCGAACGAAGAGGATCGTTTCACGAAAAAGCGAAGAAGGTGCGTTAGTAGTCAGAGCTGTTTTCGTCCGTCAACCGTCTAACCGCCTGTGCGACCTCGCCGATATCGCACCGTTGGGCCCGATTTGCCTCGGTGATCGTATCGATCTCGCTGGCGAGCGCGTCGGATTGGGTTGCGAGCTCGTCGACCATGCTCGTGATCTCTTCGGTGCTTGCGGCTTGTTCGTCCATCGCACGCGAGACCTCCTGTATCCCGCCGGTCGCTTCGGAGATCGCACCCGCAATATCTTTGAGTCGCATCAGGACAGTGGTCACTTCGCCAGTTGACGTTCCGATCGCCTTGTTCGCCGATTCGAGGCTTTCAACGGTGTTTTCCGCATCGTATTGGATCTTGTCGACCGTCTCTTCGATCCGGCTCGCTTGCTCTTGGGACTCCTCAGCGAGCGATTCACCATCGACGGACCTTCTTGCTTTATCGTCTACTTTGTGCAGCGTTTGCAAACTCATGTACTCGTGGCTGAACTTCCCCGAGCAAGGGGGTTAACAGGTCGAGGGAAATCGAGCGGTGAAAGAACGTTGAGGTTGCATCAGATGATCCGTATCGACTCCCGTTCGAAAGAATCGCCGCGCCAACGCCAACTTCCGAAATCGACGTCTCTCCCGGCCAGTGAGACGATAACGTAGGAGTACCCAACCCACGCCGCCTGCCTTTCGTCTGTCTCACTCGGTTGGGCCGGTCCGTGAGGGTGAGAGTGATAGAACCCGACGAGACCGTACCCGGTATCGTCGATCCGATCGAGAAGTTCGATCACCTCACTGGGTGCGATCTCGTATCGCGTTTCAGGCGTCTCCGAGGCGTTCGTGGCTGGATACGCCTGTTCGACGATCGATGGGTCACCGTGATGACCGGCGAGTACACCGACGACTTCCTCCGGCGACCCATCGTGAGCGTGTTCGGAAATAACGGTACGGACCGCTTCGGGAAGTTCGAGCGTCATTTGGGCAAGCTAGAGAACGATCGGGCCATCCACGGTTCGGGAACGTCGAAATGTTCGGGCTGGAGCAACGCTGCCAGCGTCTCGAGGCTCTCGACGATTCGCGGTCCCGGTCGGTTCATCAGGTGGTGGCCGTCCATCGCATAGACGCGGTTCATCCGAACCGCCCGGAGGTTCGACCATCCCGGTCGATTCGTCAGGTCGGTTCGGTTTTCTGCGGTCTGTTTCAACTCGAACCCACACGGTGCGGCGATGAAGATGTCCGGATCGTACTCGCGGATCTCGTTCCACTCTCTCGGCGTCGACGCGTCACCCGGATTCGCCAGTCCGTACGCACCGCCAGCGAGATCGATCAGTTCGGGCACCCAGTGTCCGGCGACCATCGGCGGTTCGAGCCAATCGAGCACGGCTACCTCTGGGCGAATCGGGCTGTCGGCAGCGACCGATGCGACACGATCGATTCGGGATCGAAGCGCCGATACGAGTTCTTTGGCTCGGTTCGGTCGACCGATCGCGTCGCCGATCGTCTCGATATCTGTGAGAATATCCGCAACGCTGTGGGGGTCTGTCGTTACCAGTTGACAGTCTCCTTCGAGAGTCTCGATCGCGTCCGCGACGATGGCTGTATCGACAGCACACACGTCGCACATCCCCTGTGCGATGACGATGTCGGGGTCCGCAGCCGCCAGCGCGTCGTGGTCGATTCGATAGACGCCGCCGTCGGCTACGGATTCTCGGACCTGTTCATCGATTCCGGCGCTCGTCGCCGACGCATCGATTCGCGAGTCGACGACTGACGGGACCTCACCGACGCTCGGCGGGAAATCACATTCGTGTGATGTCGCGACCGGTTGGACGCCGAGCGCGGCGACGATTTCGGTCGCGGAGGGCAGCAGTGAAACGACGCGGACGGACACAGATGATGGTCTCCTGTTGGGTCGTTCGATCGCGAATGAAATGAATCTGCTGGCGTGCCGTCGTTCTTCAGGCGTTCACATCGACTCGGGCGCTTCGACACCGAGGATGTCGAGCGCGTTCGCAACCGTGTGGCGTGCGGCGATGACGAGCGCGAGCCGGGCCGATTTCGTCGCGTCGTCGTCGGCGGTGATGACCGGACATTCCCGATAAAACCCGTTGAACCGATCGGCGATCTCGCGCGTGTATGTCGCGATTCGGTGTGGTTCGTGATCGTCCGCGGCGGCCTCGATGACACCGGGGAACCGAGCGATGGTCAATAACAACTCGCGTTCGGCCTCGCTCGTCAACACCGAAACGTTGAGTTCGGGGTCGATCCCGGCCGCCTCGTTTTCGATTCCACAACAGCGTGCGTGGACGTACTGGACGTACGGCGCGGATTGGGCCTCGAAATCGAGCGCTCGATCCCACTCGAAGGTGATCGCTTTCGTCGGCTGTTTAGAGACGATGTCGTAGCGAACCGCGCCGATCCCGACCTGACGGGCGATCCGTTCGACGTCATCGTCATCGAGTTCGTCGTTTCGAAGCCTGTCGTCGAGTCTGGTTTCGACCTCCTCGCGGGCGCGATCGATCGCTTCGTCCAGCAGGTCATCGAGTTGAACGCCCGTCCCCCGCCGCGTCGACATCTTTCCCTCGGGGAGATTGACGTACGAATAGATGACCGATTCGAGTCTCTCGGTATCGCTCCCGAGGAGTTCGAGCGCCGAGCGGAGCTGTTCGGCCTGTAGCTTGTGATCCTCACCGAGGACGGTGACTGCCCGGTCGTAATTCTCGAACTTCCATTCGTGGTGTGCGAGATCTCGCGTCGTATACAGCGACGTGCCGTCCGCGCGCAAGAAGACGAGGTTTTTCTCGATGTTCTCGAACTCGAGTTGCCAGGCGTCCTCTTCGTATACCGCTCCTTCGAGCGCTTTGAGCCGGTCAACGACGTCGTCGGTCGAGCCGTCCCGCATGAACCGGGTCTCTTTGACGAACTCGTCGAATTCCGCGGGGAGTCGAGCGAGACACTCTCTCATTCCGCCGAGGACCGTATCGACGACTTCGGTCACGCGGTCGTAGGTCTCTTCGTCGCCCGATTCGAGTCCCTGTAGGATCGATTCGATCTCCGCTTCCGCCGCTTCGACAGCGTCGGGCTCTGCGTTCTCTAAGAACTCGTTTCCTTTGCGGTAGTACCGAACCATCCGATACTCGGCGCGATCGCGGGCCGGTTCGGGAAGCTCTGATTCGTCGAAGCGTTCGTACGCCCACGTGAAGACGGCCATCTGTCGGCCGGCGTCGTTGACGTAGTAGTGTCTGTCGACATCGTAACCCGCGTACTCGAGTACGTTGGCGACGGCGTCGCCGATGATCGGATTGCGCGCGCGTCCGACGTGGACGGGTCCAGTCGGATTCGCCGAGGTGTGTTCGACGACGACGGAGGTGTCTCGTGAGGGAAGGGCCCCGTAGCCCGGTTCCTGTCCCGCTTTGAGTGTTCCTTCGAAGTACGATTCATCGGGGAAGAAGTTCAAGTACGGGCCGGCCGGTTCGATACGGTCGATATATCGGTACTCGCCGGCGTCGATCTCGGCGGCGAGTTCGCCGGCTATCTGCGGCGGTGCCGCGCCGAGCTCGCTGGCCAGCCGGAACGCGATGCTTGAGGCAAGCACTGCGTCGATATCTTCGGGCGGCTCTTCGAGACCGAGATCATCGATCGGGAGTTCGCGGGCACGGAGTACCGACGCCAGCGCGGACTCGACCGACTCGCGAAACGGACGGAACATACCTTCGTTTCCCGAGCGTCGGGTATATGGATAACGGGTTCGATTCGGCTTCGGACGATCACGCGGCCGTCCGCAACCGCTGCTATCGCCCGGCAACCCCTTTTATAACCGATCGGCGTCAATCGGTTCAGACGATGACACGCACAGCACTCATCACCGGCGCAAGCGGTGGTATCGGCAGCGCGACAGCCCGCGAACTCGGAGAGGATCACGACGTCGTTATTCATTACAACAGCGATCGAGAGGGTGCCGAGTCCGTCGCGGCGGACGTTCGAAACGCGGGACAAAAAGCGCTCACTCATCAGTGTGACCTTCAGGATCCCGCCGCGATCGAGACCATGGTCGAGACCGCCCGCGAGGAGTTCGGCGGAATCGATGTGCTCGTTAACAACGCGGGCGTGTTGCACGCGGCAGCCCTCGAAACGGCCACCGATGACGTGATCCAGCAGACGCTTCGTGTCAACCTCGAAGGCGCGCTCTATTGTGCGAGGGAAGTCCTCCCCGATATGCGAGAGAACGGCCGAGGATGGATCATCAATATCTCTTCGACCGCGGGCACCACGGGCAGCCCGACGGACGCCGCCTATGGCGCATCGAAATGCGGCTTGATCGGGCTCACGAAATCGCTTGCCAAGCAGTACACTGAAGAGGGAATCTTCACGAACACCGTCGCACCGGGGCCGGCGAAGACGAAGATGTACGCCGAAGAACGGCGGCCGGCCGCCCGCGAGAAATCACCGATCAACCGCCTCGTCAATCCCGAAGAGGTCGCCGAAGTGATCCGGATGTTCGCGACGACGGAGTCGGTGACCGGACAGACGCTGACGGTCGACGGCGGCATCAGCTTATAAGGGCGTCCGTCTTTCGGTTCTATGCGTTTTCGATCGTCCCGTCTGTCAGTCGATCGAGCGCGTCTTCGATGCTTTCGTGAACGCCGTCGTTCCATCGTGGATAGACGCCGACGAGGTCGGTGTCTCGACGGGCGGCGATACAGATCACTGGCAACACGATAACCCGGTCGAGCCGACCGACGCCGGAGCGAGCTTCAAAGAACGGTTCCAACGACTGCTCGCCGACGGCTTCGACGAACTCGTCGTACCATTCGAGCGCATCTGGTTTGGGCCCGTCAACGGGCTCGCTCACTTTGTTTTGCCACTGGACAATCTCGACGCTGTTTACCGCTCCGGCGTTCGCTAACTGTTCGATGCGTTCAAGCGTCCGACGTTGCCTTTCGCGTGCGACATCCGGTGCCGACGAGCGTACATACACTGTCACTTCGCCGGCAAACGATTTCTGCGGGTCGACTTCGGGAACTGGCGATGGTTCGGGGACCGTTTGCCGCTCCATGGCTTGTGGTATCATGTCTCTCGTATGGGGAATTACTTGTTCGGATGAAAAAAGCGTTCTGTGGTAATTGTTTGTCCACAATTAGTTAATATAATGTCTTATATCGGTGTCAACTCGGGGATGTTCGTAAACATATTATTTATGTATAGGCGCGGTGTCGTTCGGTCATCCGTTGTCCTTCTCCGACGTTTCTGTGGCGAGCGGTGACACGCGCCTCGTTCAATCCTCGGGTTTTAGAGGACTGACAACCGAAGAGGGTGTATGCCAAAGCAGGTCGACGACCCTGATTATCACAGTCGAAACCACACCGCCGCCCAGACCTGCGGGTGGACGGCGAACGCCCTTCGCGGCGAGGGTCGGTGTTATAAGAACCATTTCTACGGAATTCAATCCCATCGCTGTATCCAGATGACGCCCGTCGTCAAATGTAACGAGCGCTGTGTGTTCTGCTGGCGCGATCACGCCGGCCACGGGTACGAACTCGACGGTGTTGAGTGGGACGACCCCGAGGCAGTCGCGGACGCCTCGATCGAACTCCAACGGAAGATCCTTTCTGGATTCGGCGGGAACGACAAAGTCCCGGATCGAGTGTTCGATGAAGCGATGAAACCCCGACACGTCGCCATTTCACTGGACGGCGAACCGACGCTGTATCCGTATCTCCCGGAGCTCATCGACGCCTTCCACGCCCGGGGAATAACGACGTTTCTCGTCTCGAACGGTACCCGGCCAGACGTGCTCGAACAGTGCGATCCGACGCAGTTGTACGTGAGCGTCGATGCCGCCGACCGCCAGACGTTTCAGAACGTGGTCAAACCGCTCGAAGCGGATGCGTGGGATCGTCTCATACGTACGCTCGACGTGCTAGCCGAAAAAGACGAGACGCGGACCGTCCTTCGGACGACGCTGCTGTCCGGCTATAACATGCACCATCCCGAGTGGTTCGCGGCGATGTTCGACCGTGCAGATGCGGATTTCGTCGAACTGAAAGCGTACATGCACGTCGGCAACTCTCGCGGGCGGCTCGATCGGGAAGTAATGCCGGAACACGAAGACGTCGTCGCGTTTACCGAGGCTGTCCAAGAGTATCTTCCAACCCATCCCGTACTGAAAGATATCGAGGCCTCTCGCGTCGCGCTGTTGGCACGCGAGCCGGACACGATGGTTCCGGAACTGAAAGGTGGCAGCGAGTTCTGGCGGAAAACGCCCTATGCGGAATCGTGACCGGTCTGTGACGGTGCTTCGTCGTCGCTTTTTTTTCGATCGTCGAAGTCGTCACGCTTTAGCCGCTGAGCGTTTT
>SKKJ01000014.1 GCA_007121575.1 Natronomonas sp. | reverse complement strand
TGGACTTCCAGCATTCTGAACGCCTGTATAATCATTTATACCTGCTTTTCTTGTAAAGATTCGTGTTGGGCGGTGGAATATCCGGCCTTATCATCGGCTGTGGAGTGTGTCCGAGTTGTCGGATTCATCCTGACCCTAAAGGGGCAGGTATTCTCCTTGCTCTTTATAAAAATGAGCCACCGACGACCGTTCAGCTGATTTTCTCGTACTGCTCGGAGAGTTTTTCGGCGGCTTCGTCCATCAGCTCCGACTCGTAGTCGTCGAGTTCCCACTCGATGACCTCTTCGACACCGTTCGAACCGAGTTTCACTGGGACGCCGAAAGCGGTGTCTTCATAACCGTATTCGCCGTCCAACACGAGCGAACCGGGAAGGACTTCTCCGGTATCGTTGAGCACCGCTTCGACCATATGTGCGACCCCCGTCGCGGGCCCCCATTGTGTCGCGCCTTTCCGAGAGATAACGTCCATCGCGGATTCTTGGAGGTCGCCGAGAATCGCTTCTTTCTCGTCACCATCGAAGGACGGATCGGTGCCATCGACACGGACCTTCGAGAAGACGGGAACCTGTGCGTCGCCGTGTTCGCCCAAGATCGTCGCGTCGACGTTTTTCACCGGCACGTCGAAGCGCTCCGAGAGGACGTACCTGAACCGAGCGGAGTCGAGACGGCCACCGAAGCCGATAACGGAATGGCGATCGCGATCGCCCGCTTCGTAGAGGTGGCGATTCAACAGATCCACCGGGTTCGAGGTCGTGATCGAGACGTAGTCGTCGTTGTGTTCATCGAGAGAGGAGCCGATATCCTCCATGATCGGCGCGTTGTCGCCCGCAAGGTCGATCCGGGACTGTCCTTCTTTACGCGGGATCCCGGCCGTGATGACGACGACATCCGTACCGGCGGTGTCCTCGTACTCACCTTGCACGACGCTCGTGTTCGAATCGTAGGCGATCCCGTGATTCGTATCAGCAGCCTGCCCGATCGTCGTCTCCCGTTGGCTCGGAATGTCCACGAACACCAGCTCATCGACGATATCGCGCAACGCGAGGTTGTATCCCGCGGCGGCACCGACGGTTCCGGCAGCACCGATAATGCTAACTTTGCTCATACCCGTTCGAAAACGGGCGTGCGAGCCGATTAACTCTTGTTGTTTTGAGCCATTTCGAGTCACGTTGAAACCCGGTTCTAACGCGCCCAAAGGCGGTATATTAGCGTTTTGTCGAATAGAGAAACGTCAGATAACGTATCTTCGAGATCGGTCTATCGATTAGCCGCAACCGACAGGATTTCACGCTGTCGAACCCTGCATCCGATAATGACTGACGACATCGTCGTCCGCGGTGCCTCCGAGCACAACTTGAAGGACATCGACGTGTCGATCCCCCGCGAGGAGTTCACCGTCGTCACCGGCCTCTCCGGCTCCGGAAAATCGTCGCTCGCTTTCGAAACGATCTACGCCGAAGGACAGCGACGCTACATCGAATCGCTCAGCGCCTACGCCCGAAACTTCCTCGGGCAAATGGACAAACCGCAGGTCGAAACCGTCGAAGGGCTTTCGCCAGCGATCTCCATCGATCAGAAAAACGCCGCGAATAACCCCCGTTCAACGGTCGGGACCGTGACCGAGTTACACGATTACTTGCGACTCCTCTACGCCCGGGTCGGAACACCACACTGCCCCGAGTGCGGACGGGAAGTCGGCGAGCAAAGCGCTCAACAGATGGTTCGACGGTTGCTCGAGCTACCCGAGGGCACCCGAGCGAAGCTCTGTGCGCCGATCGTTCGCGATCAAAAGGGAGCGTTCGAGGACCGATTCAAAGAGCTCGTCAGCGAAGGGTACACGAGGGTCGAGGTCGACGGCGAGGAATACGATCTCTCGCTCGAAACGCCCGAACTCGACGAGAACTACGACCACACGATCGACGTCGTCGTCGATCGCGTGAAACTGACCAACGAATCTCGTTCGCGAATCACCGATTCCGTCGAAACCGCGCTCGAAGAGGCGGACGGCGTCCTGAAAGTCATCTTTCCGAACCCGCCGGAAGATACGGCGATCGGTGCCGAATCACGCAATACGGGCGACCTGGCGGGTGAAGGTGACGACAGACTGATCGTCGAATTTTCCGAAGAGCTAGCCTGCACCCATTGCGGAATCGACCTCCCGGAGATCGAGACGCGATCGTTCTCGTTCAACTCTCCGCACGGGGCGTGCCCGGACTGCGACGGGATCGGCGAGACGAAAGAAGTCGACGAAGAGTTCGTCGTCACGGATCCCTCGAAGCCGATCAAAACGGTCTTCGAACCGTGGAGTTACAACCGCTCGTACTACCGGACTCGCCTCGACAGCGTCGCGGCGCACTTCGGCGTGAGCGTCCGGACACCCTTCGAAGACCTCGAGGAGGACATCCAGCGGCAGTTCCTCTACGGGACCGACGAGGAGGTGGTCTTCGAGCGCCGGACGAAAAACGGCACCCGAAGGAAAGAAAAGCGCTTCGAGGGCGTGATTCCGAACCTCGATCGGCGGTACATCGAGACCGACTCCGAGAGTACCCGCGAACACATCGAAGATTACATGGCGACGACGACCTGCCCGGCCTGCGAGGGAACGCGCCTGAAACCCGAATCCCGTGCCGTCCTCGTCGCCGGCACGTCGATCACGGAGGTCAACCGCCTCTCGATCGGCGATGCGCTCGAACACTTCGAGAACCTCAACGCCGACCTCGATGCCCGCGAGCGGAAAATCGCAGAAGAGATCTTAAAAGAGATCCGCGCCCGCCTCGGATTCATGGAAGAGGTCGGGCTCGAATACCTGACACTCGATCGAGAGGCATCGACGCTTTCGGGCGGGGAAAGCCAACGGATCCGGCTGGCGACGCAGGTCGGCTCTGGGCTCGTCGGCGTTCTATACGTCCTCGATGAGCCATCGATCGGGCTCCACCAACGAGATAACGACAAACTCCTCGACACGTTGGGGGGGCTTCGCGATCTCGGGAACACTCTCATCGTCGTCGAGCACGACGAGGAAACGATGTGGCGCGCGGACAACGTCATCGACATGGGACCCGGCCCCGGCAAACGCGGTGGTGAAGTCGTCGCGAACGGCGACGTTGAAGCGGTGATGGCGACGGAGCGGTCGATCACCGGCGATTACCTCGCCGGCCGTCGAGATATCGCCGTCCCCGAGACGCGCCGCGAACCGGACGGCTATCTAACGGTCCGCGGCGCACGACAGCACAATTTAGCCGATATCGACGTGGAGTTCCCGCTCGGCTGTTTCACCGCGATCACCGGCGTGTCTGGATCGGGGAAATCGACGCTGCTGCACGAGATTCTTTATAAAGGGCTCGTGCGCCGTATGAACGACACCGACGTCTTTCCGGGTGAGCACGACGACATCGAGGGTATCGAGAACATCGAAACCGTCAGACTCATCGATCAATCGCCGATCGGCCGAACCCCTCGATCGAATCCGGCGACGTACACCGACGTCTTCGATCACATTCGCGAACTGTTCGCCGAGACGAAGCTCTCGAAACAGCGCGGATATAAGAAAGGTCGGTTCTCGTTCAACGTCAAGGGCGGCCGGTGTGAGTCCTGTGGCGGACAGGGAACCGTCAAGATCGACATGAACTTCCTCTCGGACGTGTACGTTCCCTGCGAAGAGTGCGACGGAGCGAGATATAACGACGAAACGCTCGAAGTGACGTATAAGGGCGCGACGATCTCGGACGTACTCGATATGGAAGTCGACGAAGCGTACGACTTCTTCGAGAGCCACAGCGGTATCCGTCGACGGCTCGAACTGTTACAGGACGTCGGACTGGGATACATGCGACTCGGGCAGCCATCGACCACGCTGTCCGGTGGTGAAGCCCAGCGGGTCAAACTCGCCGAAGAGCTCGGAAAGCGAGACACCGGTGACACGCTGTATCTCCTCGATGAACCGACGACCGGCCTCCACAGCGAGGACGAGCGCAAACTGATCGACGTCTTACACCGACTCGTCGATGACGGTAACACCGTCGCCGTCGTCGAGCACGAACTCGACCTGGTGAAAAACGCCGACCATATCATCGATTTGGGACCCGAAGGCGGTGAAGGCGGCGGGACACTCGTCGTGGAGGGGACGCCCGAATCGGTCGCCCGAACCGACGACTCACACACCGGTCAGTACCTTCGCAGCCACCTTCCGGCTGTGGATTTAGACGGTCCACGAAGCGGTGTTCGACGCGCTGCTGGCGACGACTGATAGGGATTATCGTAGCCAATCATAGATTTCGAAGCCTGCCCTCCAGCACCGTTTTCCGGTTCTCCACAGAGAAATTATGAATTTCTACGATAATCCCTATGAAAGCACATACGAAAACGCGAATTGCGCCCAACTCAGCTCCAGAAGCCGAGTACGTGGGCACCCCCAACCACGACCGCGCCGCCGATCGCATGTCGTGCGCCGATCCCACCGAGCAATCCACCAATTGGAGCGATTCCGCCGTCATCGGGGGATTCGGGCGATTCGTCCGCCGCCGAGGTGTTATCGGTCGAGCTATCGGTCGCTTGATGAGGTATCGAGGAATCATCGACGTGTTCGGTCTCCGAAAACGTCGGTTCGACGGCTAACTGCCCAGTTACAGTGTTGTTATCGATCGCAATCGCATACGTGTACTCGCCCGGGTCGAGTTCGATCGTATCGTCGAATTCGATCGCTTCCGCACTGTTTTCATCGAGGTCGACGATCTGACGGTCGAGGGGTTCGCCGTCAACGGTGAGCCGAACTGGCAGTCTCTCGGCGAGATAGCCGGTGTTTTCGATCGTTACAGAGAGATCCGAGATCGATTCGCCGCGAGTGACTGCTACAGATTCGGGATGGTCGACTATCTCGTACGATGTGAGTGGTTCATCCGCATCAGCAATGAGAGCGGATCGGCGATCTACCAACTGTTGGTCGACGTAGAACTCGATCGTCATCGATTCACCCGATTCGAGCGCGGAGAGATCTCGATTCACGCGAAAGGTCCCGTCACGATCGAGGGTGATATCGTCGAGCGTGATCTGAGCCGATCGGTTCGTGTTATCTGGAAGCAGCTGGATTGTGAGATCCGTTCCCGGGGCGAGATTCGTCGTCCCGGAGAGTTCGGCGTCGGTCGCGTTTTTCAACACGGGACGTTCGCGGCTGTCAAGCTGATCGTAAGTGACGGATCGTTCTTCGACAGTGATCGCGCGTGACTCAGTGATGTTACCCGCGTCAGCATCGTAATACGGAAAGTGCGGTGGAGCACCGTTCGGATCGACTGCGTCGTGATCGACGATATCAAACCAATCCGTCTCTCCGGTGGAGTTGTATCCGAACCGGAACCGGAACTCATCACCCGGAGAGATCTCCCGATCGAACGGCCCGGTTTCGCGCGTATCGATCACGAAGTAGTACCGCTCGATCGCCAGTTGAGATCCGGTTTCGGCCATCGGTTCATGGAGAACGGAGAGGTCGCCGTCAGTCGCGCCATCGATATCGAGCGCGGATATCGGTTCGTTTCGCCCCGAGTTGGTCCGCTCGGCCTCGAAGACTACACCGTCCGGAAAGGCGAGCAACGTCGAAAGCGTCTCGCGGTTGATATCGAGACCGGCCGATCCAAGCCGTCCATCGAGCCACGAAACGAGGCCGGTGATACCGCGTGCCTCAACCTCGAAGATCAAACGATCACCTTTCGCAACGGTCTGTCGTTCGGTTAACTGATCAGTGAGTTCACCGAGCGAATCCGCCCCGTCGAACTCGTTTGCGCTGCCGCGCGGAGCGATATATGTATTGACATCACCGAATCCGTCGGTCCCCGTGAGACGGAGGTTCGAGCGAGCGAGCGGTCGTTCGAAGTCGGGAACGCCGTCATCGCGAACGATAACCTGACCGGAATCTCCGGCGACGAGTCGGAGTCGTTCAGGTTGAATCGGCCGTGGAAGTCCTCCGATTCCGATTTCGGATCGGAACTCGAAGATGTCGTCCGCATCGCCTTCAAACGAGACACTGTCGAATCCCTCGTGGTCAGGGTCGTGGACGTAGCTCGTTACCCGTCCGTTCTCAGGGATATACACTTCTTCGGAGGGGACATTCGTACCGAGCAAGCGGGTGTTGATCCGGACCGTCGACTCTCCCTCGACGTGAAGGATATCGAAGTAGTTCGTCAACCCACGGTCACCGCTACCGCCGTCGCCACCGATCATAACGTACGCTTCGTCAGTACCGTCCAACGACAGATCGATCTCGACGAGTTCTCCGGCGGACGTCTCGAAGAGATCGCTCCCGAACTGTGCATTCGTTTCGCGTTCCTCAACGCGGACCGTGGTCGTATCGCTCGCCTCCGTATCGACCGCCTCGAATTCGAATGTATACGTGGCTTCGAGAAGCGATTCGAACGTCATCGGTAGCTCATCACCCGCTTCGACGTCACGCAACACGATCGTTGATGAATCCGTAGTCCGTTCGACGTCGCTTTTTTCAGCCCCTTTGAAGAGATCGAACAGCGCGTCGGAATCTAACTCGTGGGAGGTGACGTATACGTCGAATGGGGTGGATCGAAGCGGCGAATCGAGCGTCACACTCGTTTTCGCTCCAACACCAGCGGTGTCGACCGTCGCATCCGTTCGAACCGCGTCGAGTTGATGCGGTTGAATCTGAAACGCGTTCTCAACAGCGGGAGAGACGGTGTTTCCATCATAGACGATATACCAGCCCGTTTCAATCGATTCGTCGGACGTGTTGATTGTCGCGGTGGTTCCCGCGCCCGATGAGATGGATGTGATCGGATCACCGATCGCGTTTTCATCGGGATCGAACGTATAGAGGTTATAGTTCACCCCGGAGTCAAGATTGCTGACAGTCACTTCCTGGTTCTGGTAAATGAACTCGGTTGAAGGCGGAAATCGTTCGGTTCCGTCGACCGAATACGAAAGTCGCTTGATCGTTACTTCGGCGTACTCACTGGCCGAGCCATCCGATCCGGTGACGTCGACGGACGCACCGTACGCCGCACCATCGAACGACGAATCGAGCGGATGTTCTATCGTGACTTCGAGTACGGCATCGAGTTCGATGGCCGTCTCGGACGTATCGGCAACATCGAACGTGATAGTCGTCCCGTCGACCTCGACGCCGCCATCGATTTCGACGCCATCGGTTAACACCTCGACGCCGGAGACATCGGAGATCGAATCGTCCGACCATCCGGATAATTCGACGGTGATCGTCCCCGGCCCATCAGTCGTATCGATATCTGTCGCACCGAGACGTATCTCGTGGGTGTCTTCGGTACCGATCCACGATTCGTTATCCTCGATCGTGACGTCCTCGATGGTTGGAGCAGCCACGGTCGGAACGGTCGATACGAACACCGCCCCTGCAAATACACAACAAAAGATCAAAAATATGCGGATGGCTATACCGAAGGAAGTGCTTCGAACACTTCTGACGCGCCCGTTTCCCCAGATTCTGCGTGAAAGCGTCGACATACAGCCGTCTACCGGAGGCTTCTTGGCTATCGGTTATGAACCGTCGGCCCGGTTCAGTTTCCGATGCTGAGTCGGAACGAAATTTGATTTATCCCGACAGAGTAGTTCGGCACGATCATGCCGTGTCGAAACTGTGGGACGGGAGTCGAAGCGTCGTATAATTTCTGTCCGACGTGTGCGACGCCACAGACGGACGAAGCGCGGCGTCGACTGACCGAGTATATAGATACGCGATCTCGCCAGCAAGGAACGCGAAAAAGCGACCGTTCGGGCAATACAGAGCTTCGTCGTCGCGTTCAGTACGCAGTGGGGTATGTCGCGATCGTCGCCGGATTGGCGACGCTCACCGCCGGAGCGGGACTCTTCTTTCTCCTCGCGGGGCTCGCGGTTCTCCCGCCGGTACGGCAAAGTATCGAAGCGAAGCTCGGCCGACCGCTCGAAGATCGCATAGCCATCGCCGCCGTCGGCGGACTCTTCCTCGTTGGAACGGTAACGTTCGTCCTCGTGTGAGGCGGCTGTCGCCGTCTTCCATCGATCGTCGCCTCGTACGGTCCGGCGATGACCGAAGTCTCGGTACGCGATCCGTATCAGCCTGTATACTTATTCCGTTGGAGGATGAGAAACTGGTATGGAACTCGTCAGTATCGGACTCGTACTCGCTGGGGTGGTACTCGTGTTTTTCGGCGCGGCGCTGTCAGTGTATGCGACGGCGCTTTTGGGTTTTCTCATCGGCGCGGCGGGGGGGTACGTGATCGCCCCGCAGATTTTAGGCACCATCGGGGCGGGAGGTCCGGTTGGACTCGCGGTTGCGATCGTCGTCGGTGGCGGACTCGGCGCTGCGCTCGCTTACGTCGCGCTCTCGTTCGCGACGGCGATTCCCGCGTTCGTCGTCGGGGCATACATCGGCCTATACGTCATCACGCCGATATTCACTGAAGGCGGTCTCGTCCGGTATCTCGTGATGATCGTCGCGGGATTCGCCGGCGCGCTCATCGGATTCACCCTCACGAAGTTCGCGTTGATGTTTATCAGCGCCTTCATCGGTGCCGCGTTCGCATCGCGAGCCGTCACGACGGCGGACATCACGGCCGTCCGTGACACGTTCTCGGTGGATCCGATCCTGTTCGATCCGCTCGGCACGACACCCATCGTCGGCGTCGAACTACCGCTGTTCGGAATCTTGTTCGCTCTCGGCGTGCTCTCACAGATCGGGCTCTTCAAACTCGGCTGGGTCGCTCGGTTCGCGACGGTGCTTCCCGGCATTGGACGGGTCCTGGGAAACAGCGACGAGACATGAGATGAGCAACGCAGTGCGGCGGTACGGAGGATATTTCCCTACAGATAACGCCATCTAAGATATGTATGACTTCATCGTCGTGGGTGCTGGCCCCTCCGGCTCTCGGTTCGCTCGATCGGCCGCCGAGAGCGGCCACGACGTGCTCGTGCTCGAATCCGGCGAGATCGGCCGGCCGCTCGCGTGTTCGGGCCACGTGAGTCTCGATATCTGGGAGTTCGTCCCCGATTCGGCTCGAGAGTCGCTCCGGCAAAACGAAATCTATGGCGCCCGATTTCACCTCGGCGGTGCCGACAGCCGCGCGTACCCGTTCTATAAAGAGACGGTCGTCTCGAACGCGATCGATCGAGTCGGTTTGGATAAAACCCTCGCAGAGTGTGCTCGCGAGGCGGGAGCTGTCATTCGGACGGAACACACCGTCACGAGCGTCAAAGAGCACGCGGATCACGTCCGAGTCGAAGCGACGACACCGGACGGCATCGAGCGGTTCGAATCGCGGTTGGTCTGTGGCGCCGATGGCCCACGTTCCAAAGTTCGCCGCCAACTGGGGCTGCCCGAACCGACCGAACTGCTCCACGGCGTGTTGGGATTTTCGACTGATCCGGATCACGACGATTTCGTCGACGTTCATCTGACGATACCGCGGTTTTTCGCGTGGCGAATCCCGCGTGGAAACGCGGGTGTCGAGTTCGGACTGGCCGTCGAACCGGGGGC
>SKKJ01000148.1 GCA_007121575.1 Natronomonas sp. | reverse complement strand
GCCGTGATAGCCACATCGAGGCCGGTGGCGATTCCGACGAGACCGACGATATATATCGACGAACCGACGACCGATGAGGCGGAAAACCAGACCGGGTCGGTTTCTGTCATCGCGGCCGGAACGGTCAGCGATCCCCGAGCGACCGGAACGGCGTTCGAAAGCGCAACCGCGGAAATCCCCCACCGGTCGAACCACCGGATCAGGCGACTATCGGTGTCCGGTTCGGCAGAGATCGGAATTCTCTCCAGCGAGACGTCGGTCCGACGAACCAGAACGAATAGGGCGATCTGACCGAGCGTCGCCCCCGTGACGGCCACGAGGACGAGCGACGCTAATCCGATCGTATCGCTGCCGAGCGCGAGCACGGCCGCCACGAAAAGCGCCCGTGTCGGAATGAGCTTTCCGACGAGCGCGCCCTCGAGAACGAACGCAACGAGCAACGCGAGCAGCCCGTACTGGACGAAGAGCCCGACACTGACCTCGAAAGCCGCCTCGTACATAATTCGACATACGACCGCCTTCGTACATAACCCTTCGTTGGAACTCGGTATCACCCGTCAGTATCAAACAGCGTGTATGATCAACAGTATCATGGCAGTTACGATCCGAAACACGGCATGATTCAAGAGGGGCAAAAGGCGCCGGACTTTGCGCTACCGGGAGTCGAAGACGGGGCACCTGCGGTGTACGAACTGTTCCGTGCGATCGAGAACGACGATGCAGTGTTGCTTTGGTTCATGCCGTCCACGTTTCTGCCGACGGCGACGGCGGAGTTAAAAGCGATCGCGGCGGCCGGCTGGCACGATTGTCAGGGGATACAGGTCTGGGCACTGTCGATGGACAGTATTTACGCAGCAGCAGCGTACGCGGATCGGTATGGGTTCCCGATGGCGTTTCTCGGTGATGCGAAAAGTGCGGCGAGTTATTACGGCGTCGAATACGATGAGTGGGAAGGACACTACAACGCACCGAAACGGGCCGTTTTTCTGATCGGGACTGACTGGCGGGTTGAATTCGCGTGGACGACAGCGGACGCGTTCGAGCCATCGAAGCCGTCGCCGGTCGAACTGGTGTCGGAGACTATCACGTCGCGGTTTTCGGACGCAGAAACGCCGCCGCCAGTGAACTATACTACGAAATAGCGTTCGGTGACCGACCCGTTTCGACGACGGATCGAACCAATACGAAGATATCATTACAAGCCGGCCGGCCGTATACCGAGTATGGTCCGACGAAGCGTGCTGTTCTCGCCGGGTGATAAGCCAGCACTGATGCGCAAAGCGCCGAGAACCGGAGCGGATACGACCGTCTTCGATCTCGAAGATGCGGTCGCACCGGGGCAGAAATCGGCCGCACGAGCGGCCGTTAACGAAGTCATAACAGACCCGTCGTTCGATCCCGACTGCGAAGTGTGTGTCCGGGTCAACCCGGACAACCGAACGGCGATCGAAGATCTCGAGGGCGTGCTTGCCGGGGATCCACGGATCGATGCGATCATGCTGCCGAAAGTGGAGTCAGCCGATGACGTGTATGAACTCGCGGCGGCGATCGAAAATCTTGAGTACGAACTCCCGATCATCGCGCTCTGTGAGTCCGCACAGGGGATCCTCAGCGCCGAGGAGATCGCGAAAGCCGATCCGGTCGTCGCGATCGCGTTCGGGGCAGAGGATCTGTCGGCGGATATCGGGGCGACCCGAACGAAAGACGGACTCGAAATCGCTCACGCACGGCAACACGTCGTACTGGCGGCGAGCGCGGCAGACGTCAATGCGATCGACACGCTCGTAACCGCGATCGACGCGATCGAGTATTTAAAAGCGGAGACCGCGTTTGCGAGACAACTCGGCTACGACGGCAAGATCGCGATTCATCCCACACAGGTAAGCGTGATCAACGACGGGTTTACGCCCGAACCGGCGGACGTCGAATGGGCGAAGAAAGTTCGATCGGCCGCCGAGGAAGCCGAATCCGAAGGCCGGGGCGTCTTTCGGGTCGACGGCGAGATGATTGACGCACCGTTGATTTCCCGGGCAGAGGGGATATTGGAACGGTATCGAGCCGCAAGCGAGAACTGAGCACTACATATCACGTATGGTGTATCGAACGTCGCGTACAGAGAACGCGGCGATTGAGTACCAAAAGAACTGACTGCGCAAGCGCGGCATAGCTGGGTGTACGACCAGTGAGAATAGACAGATAGCCACGTTTCATGCGTTATTATTTGAATTTGTCAATAGAAAGGTTAATTTGTAAGAGTTAAACGAGGGCTACCCGATGGGTAACGTATGACTGGAGACGCAAATCCGTTCGAGAGCTTACAGGAACAGCTCGACGACGCCGCAGAACACATCGAGATTGGATCGGACGTGCTCGAGCGACTCAAGAACCCCGAACGAGTACTAGAAACGAACCTCTCGGTCGAACTCGACGACGGCTCTGTCGGCGTGTTCCGCGCCTACCGCTCGCAGTTCAACGGCGACCGCGGCCCGTACAAAGGCGGAATTCGGTATCATCCAGCAGTCACTCGTGATGAGGTAAAAGCGTTGTCCGGGTGGATGGTTTATAAGTGCGCCGTCGTGGATATCCCTTACGGCGGCGGTAAAGGCGGGATCGTCATCGATCCACGGGAATACTCCGAAGCCGAACTCGAACGTATCACGCGAGCCTTTGCGGTCGAACTCCGTCCCCTCATTGGAGAAGACCGAGACATTCCCGCGCCGGACGTCAACACCGGTCAGCGGGAGATGAACTGGATCAAAGACCCCTACGAGACATTGGAGAACACGACGGAACCGGGCGTGATCACTGGAAAGGCGATCGAATCCGGTGGC
The DNA here is from genome assembly GCA_007121575.1 of Natronomonas sp. GTDB lineage: Archaea > Halobacteriota > Halobacteria > Halobacteriales > Haloarculaceae > Natronomonas. Next base: position 6,699 of record SKKJ01000148.1, on the reverse strand, counting down.
TCGCGTGGCCGTGTCGAGGCCACCGGGCGATCCACGATGCTGACCGCGAGAGAAGCCTTTAAATATTTGAATAAGGACATCGAGGGCGCGTCGGTTGCCGTTCAGGGATACGGCAACGCCGGCAGCATCGCCGCACGTTTGCTCGCCTCCGAACTCGGCGCGAAGATCGTCGCCGTCTCGGATTCTTCCGGCGGCATCTACAATCCAGATGGTCTCGACCCGGAGGCAGTCAGGGAGTTCAAAAACGAAACTGGGACCGTCTCGGACTACGAGAACGCAACCGAGGAACTGACCAACGAGGAGCTATTGACGCTCGATGTCGACTTGCTCGTTCCTGCGGCGCTCGAGAACGCGATCGACGGCGAACTCGCAAACGAAGTGAAAGCCGATATCATCGCAGAGGCAGCAAACGGGCCGCTAACACCTGAAGCCGACGACGTGCTGGCCGACCGGGACGTGTTCGTCATTCCGGATATCCTCGCGAACGCCGGAGGAGTTACGGTTTCGTACTTCGAGTGGGTCCAGAACCGCCAACGCTTTTATTGGACCGAAGATCGAGTCAACGAAGAGCTGGAACGACATATCGTCGATGCGTTCGACGGCCTCATCGACCAGTACGAGTCGCTCGACCTTCCGACCTTCCGAACCGCAGCCTACGTCGTCGCGATCCAACGCGTGCTCTCCGCCTACGAAGAGGGCGGAAGCTGGCCATAAAGCCTCTGACCGCATCCACGTTCGCGCCGCAGCGTTTAACGAAAGGCCAAAGACAAATCCCACACAGCGTTGAGTATGAAAGCGACTGCGAAAGCGCACCCGATTCAAGGGTTGATCAAATATCACGGGATGCGCGATGAAGTGCTTCGGCTCCCGTATCACGATTCGATCTCCGTGTGTACCGCTCCGAGCCATACGAAGACGACCGCCGAGTTCGATCCGGAGCTCGAATCGGACCGGTTCGTCGTCGACGGAGAACGGATCGACGAGCGAGGAGCAGACCGGATCCGTGGCGTCGTCGATCACGTTCGAGAGCTCGCGGATATCGACCACCGAGTTCGGTTCGAGTCTGTCAACGACTTCCCGACGAACATCGGCTTCGGTTCGTCATCGTCGGGATTTGCCGCGGCGGCCGTGGCGCTAGCCGAGGCCGCTGAACTCGAATTAACGCATCCGGAGCTGTCGGCTATTGCCCGCCGCGGGTCGTCGTCCGCCGCCAGAGCGGTCACCGGCGCGTTTTCACACCTCCGGACGGGGCTCGACGACATCGACTGTCGTTCCGAGCGGATCGAAACCGATCTCGAAGACGAACTTCGAATCGTCGGGGCGGAGATCCCGGCGTTTAAACACACGGCACACGCTCACGAAGAAGCCGCCGACAGTCACATGTTCGAAGCGCGGCTCGCACACATTCACGAGCAGATAGCCCGAATGCGGAACGCGCTTCGAGAGGGAGCGTTCGAGCGGGCGTTCGGGCTCGCAGAGCACGATTCGCTGTCGCTTGCGGCGACGACGATGACGGGACCGTCCGGGTGGGTCTACTGGAAGCCGGAAACGCTCGAGGTGTTCGAGACGGTTCGAGCGCTCCGAGAAGAGGGCGTGCCGGTCTACTTTTCGACCGATACCGGTGCGTCGGTGTATGTCAATACGACGGCGGATCACGTCGATCGGATCGAGGACGAAATCGCCGCATTGGGTATCGAAACGCGAACGTGGCGGGTCGGCGGCCCGGCGGAAGTGCTCGATGAGAGCGACGCGCTGTTTTGATCGAGTAGCACGGACGAAACGGTAACCGCTGTTCCGAGGCGACAAACACACAGACGGTCCGGTCCGGCGATCGAATCGGCCGAAAGCGTAGTGTTTATAGTATTGTACACTAAGGACAATTGTGGACACTACAATCCTCTCTGTAATCGCCGGAATTATCGTCCTTGGGATTGGGACACAGCTCGTTGCACGCCGGTTGAAGGTCCCGAGCGTGCTGTTCCTCATATTTATCGGGTTGATTCTCGGCGAATCAGGGATCGGGATAGTCACGCTCGAAACGTTCGGTAGTGGACTCAGTATTGTAGTCGGATTGAGTGTCTCAATCATTGTCTTCGACGGCGCGTTCGATCTTCGAATCGATCGGCTCCGGGAGGCATCAAAATCGACGCTTCGGCTCGTCACGATCGGAGCCGTCGTTACGCTTTTCGGGACGGCACTCACCGTTCGGCTCTTCGTCGGTTCCGACTGGCCGACGGCGTTACTGATCGGGGCGTTGCTTGTCGCGACGGGGCCGACGGTTATCACGCCGATTCTCGAAGTCGTTCGCGTCCGCGAACACGTCGCGTCGCTGCTCGAAAGCGAGGGAATCATCAACGATGTCACAGCGGCGATCGCTGCGGTCGTAATCTTCGAAGTACTCGTCGTCGGCAACGGCGGGTTCACAGAGACGCTCGCTGGCTTCGGTATCCGCTTCGGTCTCGGCGTCGCTGTCGGACTCGCAGTCGCGGGGATCGTATACAAGATACTACAAGCAGAGATCACCCCCGAGCGTGCACCACAAGCGTCACGCTTTCTAATGATCGTTGCCGCCATCGGCTCCTACGGATTGGCCGAAGCGTTCGCGCCGGAGGCCGGAATCGCCGCCGCCGCAACGGCCGGAATCGCGCTCGGGAACCTCTCTGTTCCCCACCGTGAGTCGATGGAGCAGTTCGGTCGCGATACGACGCTTTTGGTCCTCTCTTTCGTGTTCATCTCGCTCGCGGCGCTCATCGACATCGCCGCGATGACAGCACTTGGGGTGGCCGGAATCGGGATCGTACTTGCCGTCACGCTCGTGGTTCGGCCCCTCGTTATCGGGATCTCGACCGCAGGGATCGAGCGCTTTACCCGCGCTGAACGACTGTTTCTCAGCGCCGTCGGCCCCCGGGGAATCATCCCCGCGAGCGTGGCCACCCTTTTCGCGATCGATCTCGCATCGACCGGAGATCCGGCGGCCGCCGAGACAGCACAGACGCTTTTGGGTGCCGTGTTCATCGTTATCTTCGCCACCGTCGTCCTCGAGGCGGGGCTATCCAGACAGATCGGGGATTTCTTTGGAGTAACACCAATGCGCACAATTATCGTCGGCGGCGGCCGGGTCGGCCGGGCGCTCGCCGCACGACTCGAAAACAGAGGCGAGTTCGTCGTTATCGTCGAACAAGACGAGGCACAACTCGAACGCGCTCGTAACAGCGGGTTTACCGTCCACCTCGGAGACGCTACCGAGGCAGAAACACTCAGAGAAGCAGGGATCGAAGACGCGAAGATCGTTGTCTCGACGACGGCCGATGACGACCGAAACCTCCTCGTGAGTCAACTCGCTCGCTCGAAATTCGGGGTGGGTCGCGTCTTCGCACGGGTCAACGATCCCGACAACGTCGCGGCGTTCGATACGCTCGATGTGACCGCGATCGATATGTCATCGGCCACGGCGTTCACGATCGATAACGAGATCGAGCGACCGGCGCTCGCACACTGGATGAACGAACTTGGGGACGGTCACGACGTGCAAGAGATCGAAGTGACCGCCGAAAACCTCGTGGGCAAGACCATTGCCGAACTCAACGCAGAGATCCCGGATGGCTGTATCGTCGCGGTGATCGGTCGCGGTGATGAGGCGCACGTCCCCGTCAAAGGCGACGTGCTCGAATACGGCGATCACATCACGTTCGTCGGAGATGCAGTGGCCGTCAAGAGAGCCGTCAAACGATTCCATCCACACGAGTGAAGCCGTCAGCCAACCGGCAGCCACACGGCATACATCAGCGATACACATACGTACTAAGAGCGGTAGTTCGTAGCCGTGAGCGACTACTACGTGGGAAGTGTCGCCCGAACAGACGCGTGGCTCGCGGTCGCATACACCGAGGAGGGATACGATCACGCAGCGGTCGTCGACGGCGTCGGAGAGTTGTGGACGCGGTACGAAGAGACGGCCGCACGGATCGCCGTCGACGTACCGATCGGGCTCGGATCGACGACGGCTCCACGACCGAACGAGCGAGCCGCACGCGAGCTGTTAAACGAACAACGCGACGTGATCGTCCCAGCACCGGTTCGTGAAGCGGTGAAAAAACAGCGATACCGTACGTCCGCTCGCGTTCACGAGCGGAAAACCGGTCACGAACTCCCCAAAGCGGCCTTCGAATCAGCGGATCGAATGGCCGCAATGGACGAGTTTCTCGCCGCGATCGAGGAGGCACGGCCGATATTCGTCGAAGCGCACCCAGAGCTCAGTTATCTAGCGTTCAGTGGTGAACCGATGTCGAACCCGCCCGAATTCGCCGGTGGTTACGCCGAACGGATGCGGACGCTAGCGGAATTCGATCGCGATGCGCCGCCGACAGTTCAGTCGGTAGCCGAGACGACGACCGGTCACCGCATCCCGATTCCGGCCGTCCTCGACGCCGTCGCGCTCGGATTGACGATCCGACCGGGACCCGGCACGCTTCGATCGTTGCCTGCAGATCCACCCCGAGACGAGCGTGGCCGACAGATACAGTACGTTTACCGGAGCGAAACGCCATTGACGGACGGTTGATTCGACACAACCGACCGGCTGTGACTACCACGCATACGCGTCCAACCGTTCTCGGACGGTGTCGATCGCGTCCGGAAACGCCTCCATCCGCGCACGAAGATACGCGTATCGGGCGTACTCGCGAGAGAGGTTCACCTCTCTGTCGCGGTCGAGATACCGTTCGAGTTCGGCATCGGTCCACCCCAACGCTTCATAGAGTCGAGCGATCGAATCGCCGGCCAACGATGGCTCGGAGGCGGACGTCGAGATCGAATTAGCCGCTTTCAACGCAGCTTCGCGTTCGTTTCGAATCGCATCAGCCGTTTCCGGTGCCGGAATATCGTCACCGTCGATTCGAGTCACTACCGTCTCGAGCGCTCTGGCGTCCCGTTCCAGTTGAATCGCCCGCGACAGTCCCGACGCGAATCGTCCCTCAGAGAGTTCGGTCGATAGCTGTTCCTGCCAGCGCCGGACGGCGCTCACCGATTCACTCGCCAGATACTGGAGATCGCGACGGGCGGGCTCTTCGCCGAACACCTCCGAGACGGGCGTCCTCGAATCAGGCAACTCGGCGCGACTCAGCGAGATCATCGAAGACTCCAACGCAGCTGCGGCCGAATCCACGAAGTCGATCGGGTCGTCAACGGTAGCCGCATGCCGTTCGGTGAGCGCTTCGGCCAACTCGTTGGTCGCAGATGCGTATTCGACGTCACCAGCGATCGCCGCGAGATTGAGTGCGTTCGGGTCGTTCGGCTGAACACCGTGTGTCAATCGGCGTCTCGCGTCTGTGAGGAACTCCTCGACTCGGAACGCGGTGAGAAGCGTCCGGCGGCGATCGGTTCCGAGATACTCGACCCGTGCGAGACTCATTCCGATCGCTGTCCGCGTTTCGCGCCGCTCCTCCCGAATATTCGCTGTCGGATCTCCCCGAACGGCCTCAAACCCAACGGCCGCCTCACGAGCGTGCTTTCGAGCGGATCGTATCGAATCCAGCCGTCGAAATCGATCCGGTTCGGTTTCGACGGCATCGAGCGCCTCAACCGCGTCGCGTCGGGTCTGTTCGACCTCCTGACGAACGACCTCGTTCGGGATTTCGGTCGCCGAAATCGATTCCGGAACGGTCGCGATGAGTTCGGAACATCGGGCCATACCGGCTTCGATTGTCTCGGATTCGGGCTGAACCGGGGCGGGACGGAGGACATCGGGAACCGGTGACTCGAGAACGGTTTCGAGTTCGTTCGACGGAACACGTATCGAATCGCCGTTCTCATGTCGGTCGAAGACGCCACATCCCGCCGTGCTAACGAGTGCGGCGGTTCCCACACCGGCCAAAAACCCACGACGCGTCCGCCAGTTCATCGGTGAGTACCCCCTCGTTGGTACTCGCTTCGACACCGCGAACGTTCCCCGCTGCCCCGAGATGAGGGCTCACGTTCGTACGCGTATGGAACGCGAATAAAGATCGCTTCCATCTCGGTGATTTCGGCTTCACAGCGTGTCGTTGCCGGCTTGAGCCGTCGGCAAAATTGCACGTAGTATCGACCTTCCCGGGCGGTCACATACTCGACATGTCGCAGATAACAGGCCTCGATCGCTCGTTGGTGAACGACCACGGAAGCCGCGTCGTAATCGGTCTCATCGAGAAAGGATCGAACATCCGCTTGCGCTTCGTGATCGATATCGAACCCGATCGCACCGGCCTGCTCATCGGAGAGAACGAACGCTCGATCGCGGTGATTCTGTTGCGGCGTCTCTTCGCTTTCGAAGCTGACGAAGGGGCCTTCGACCAGCGCACGAAGGGATCGAACCTGAAAATCGGTGGTCGCATCGGGTGGGATCGCGCCGCCAGAATCGTCGACGCTCTCTTCGACGACGGTATCGTCACTCAGCCGGCTGGCACAGCCGGCGAAAACCCCAGCGGCAGCGGCGACGCCACCGAGAACACCACGGCGAGTTCGATAGCGATCGGACACGAATTCGAATAGGACCCACCGCTCGTAAATATGTTATCGAAGGTTCAAAGACCGCTTTAGTTATCCGGCGGGTTGATTTGTCGCCCGCGGTCGTATCCGGTATCTACCCGGCCGATAGTGAGATCAATCCGCGACCGACGCGTCCGATTCCGCCCGTTTCGACGACAGCGACCGGACGAACCCCTG
>SKKJ01000019.1 GCA_007121575.1 Natronomonas sp. | reverse complement strand
TTTAGGGCGTTGACGAGACGCTCCGCGTCTCGTTCGCAAACCAGTACTTTTTGATGTCTGGGGACAAGGATGAATCCGCCAACGAGACACACAACCCCCATGCTCGAAGTGTTGGACGGATGTTTTAACGACCCACATTTCGCCAGAAGATCACCCCGTCTTCGATCGGTCACACACTGGGCGTATCCAACAACGTATACAGACAGACGAAGCAGGTTGTTTTGAGTCGTTCTATACATCTTCAAAATCCACAAGCCGGTCGATGCTCACCTCCTGTGCTCACCCGAGCGCCGAATCTCGCAGATACGTGAACGTGTACATGTCCGTCAACCCGGGCATGTCGATGCTGAACAGTTGCGTTGCGGTACTCCGGCTATACGTTTTCTCGACACGTGTGTTACGCGTATCTCCGTCGTGATCAAGACGGGTGGCCAATCAGGATCTCTACAGGCCAGAGGTATCCCCGGCGGTGACGCTCTCGGCGATCGATCTCGAATCCTTCGGCCTCGAGGGTGCGGCGGGCGTATATCGGTCGACAACCGACGCGGTCGTAGCCGGGGACGTGGTCGAATATCCACTCGTACGTGCGGACGAATGGGTCGTCCTCGGCTCCTTCTCGTTCCATCGTCACTACCCCGATCCGGCCCCCCGTATCGAGGACGCGATCGCACTCCTCGAGAACGGTGTGTATCTCCTCCTGCGAGAACAGTTCGAGGGTATCTTCGACGAAGACGACATCGACGGCGCCGTCGGCGATCGGTAGCGAACGTGCGTCCCCGAGCACGAGCTCGATTCGATCGCTCGCCGCCGATCGCACAGCTCGGTCGTTAGCGCGATCTATCATTCCCGGAGCGGCGTCGAGCCCGATGAGGCGGCTCGTCCCATCGAGAAGGCGAGCGATCGAAACCAGCGCGTGTCCCGGCCCACAGCCAATTTCGAGGATTCGCTCGTCAGAACCGATCGAGAGCAACTCTAGGGCACGCTGGCGGGTTTTCGTTCCCAGCGGGGCGACGAACCAGTCATAGAGCGTCGCCAGCCGATCGTACGTCGCGGCGATGTCTTCGTTGGGGACGGAGGGCCGCGACGGTGATTTCATATCCCGATGTCTGCGCCCATCGCCATAGTGATTGCTGAAGATTCGATAGAACCGTCGATTCCGAGACACACATCGAACTGCATCGAAGGATCGTCTCGCCACCATCGGATAGTGTTCTTCAGAAATCGCGACGCTAGGTTGCTACGACGTCATAGAGAAGAATCCGTTGAGGTTCCCCAATCGGGGGAAATCACGCTGTAGACTATCCCCGGATCCCCCATATGAACTTTACCGCACTGTGCTGAAGGGTGAGATATGACTCGGACGGATTTGGACAGAGTCGTTCCTCCAGATATCAAAATCGCACGGAACGCTCCTCAGCGTCCGATCGAAGACATCGCTGGAGACGTGGGATTGAGTGAAGCAGATCTCGACTACCGTGGAGAGAACGTGGCGAAGTTGACCTGGGACGCAATTCATCGAGAACGGGACGAACCGGCGGACGGAAAGTTGGTGCTTGTGACGGCGATGACGCCGACCCAGCGGGGAGCTGGCAAGACTGTGACCACCGTCGGGCTTGGGCAGGCACTCGCACGACTGGACGAATCAAGCGTCGTTGCCATCAGGGAACCGTCACAGGGGCCAGTGTTCGGCATCAAGGGTGGCGCCGCAGGCGGCGGATACAGCCAGGTACTCCCAATGGAGAAGATCAACCTGCACTTCACCGGTGACATTCACGCCGTTACGGCGGCACACAACCTCATCGCAGCGATGATCGATGCCGAACGGACACACGGCAACGAACTCAACATCGAACCCGACAGCGTCGTCTGGAACCGCGCGCTTCGCGAAATCGTTATTGGACTGGGTGGCAAAGTGAATGGGCCGCCGCGAGAGGACTCGTTTCTCATTTCTGCAGCCTCCGAACTAATGGCCGTCCTCTGTATGGCGACCTCCATTGCTGATCTCAAAGAACGAACTGCGCGGATTATCGTCGCCTACGACAGCGATGGCGAACCGATTACGGTTGCGGACCTCGATTGTGTCGGTGCCGTGGCTGCGTTGCTGAAAGACGCCCTGCGGCCGAACCTCGTCCAGACGCTGGAGGGAACGCCTGCGTTCGTTCACGGCGGTCCGTTCGCGAACATCGCGACCGGGACGAATTCAGTGCTCGCAAATCAGCTCGGTTTGCGTCTGGGTGAGTACCTCATCACCGAGGCTGGCTTCGGCGCTGACCTCGGTGCGGAGAAGTTCGTCAACATCGTCGCTCGCCAAGGACTCACTCCCGACGCCGTCGTCGTCGTCGCGACCGTCGACGCACTCGTGAAACACGGCGAGGCGATGTTGAATCGGCGGCAACGGACCCACCAGGCCGACGGCGAATCTGCCGATCACCGCGAGGCGGCCGTTCGTGCGGGATGTTCGAACCTCGATCATCACGTCGACAACCTCCGAGCGATGGGGCTCCCGGTCGTCGTCGCGGTCAACCGGTTTCCCGATGACGCCGACGAGGAGCTTCGGGTAGTCCGTGACCACTGTGACCACCGTGATGTACCAATCGCCGTCTCGACAGTACACCGCGACGGGGGAGAAGGTGGCCTTGAGTTGGCCGAATGCGTGCGGAACGCAGCCGAATCCGGGGCGGCGTCGCTTCGACACTCGTACGACCTGTCGATGCCTATCGACGAGAAGATTCACGCCGTTGCCACGCAGGTGTACGGAGCCGACGGTGTTGAGTTCACCCCGAAAGCGCGTACCGATATCGAGAACCTCACAGACCTCGGACTGGACGACTTGCCGGTTTGTCTCTCGAAGACACCTGCATCGCTTTCCGACGATCCTAACGAGGCTGGCGTCCCGTTCGGCTGGGAGTTGACGGTTAGAGAACTGTATCCATCAGCCGGTGCGGGCTTTATCGTCGCGCTCACCAGTGACGTTCTCACGATGCCAGGCTTACCAAAAAATCCGGCCGCGACCAACATCGAGGTCGACGATGACGGAACCGTTCGCGGATTGGAGTGAAAACCATCGTCAGGACCCACAGTACACGGATCCGTCGACATGACTGTTCGTGGCAGATCTGGCCGGTCGAAGCGATTCTCTTCGGCGAGCACACGGGTCGTCCTCCCGTCGGATCATCGCGATAACGGATGTGCAACATGCCAGTGTCCGTAAATCGCCTCGGGGGCAAGCCCCGTGGTTCCGCCTTGACATTCTGTGACCTACCGCGAAGTCAAGCCCTGCGGCTTCACCATATTGACCACACACCCACAAACGGGATGTGCCGTCGCAGGCGAATGTAATTCCCCCTCAACCTTCCCGAGTAGGGTTTGCGCCAGCCCAAGCCATAATATCACCTAGACGTTTTGCGACCGTTCGTCACTGTTCACAGAGATTCGAGGAGGAAGCCCACCGCGTCAACCGTCGAAGAAATCCGGCCCACAACTGTATCAGATCGATGGTCTCAGGCGAACTCTCGTAGGATTGAAGCGTCACGCTCGGCGCGCATCGATACACGTCCACTAAGAATCTACTTGCCGACCACCAACAGCGCCGTGTTCTCACGTTTATCAGCGTATTCACTTCCGGCCGGCGGTTTGATGTCGAACTCGATCGTTCCATCCCGTTGGTTCGCGCCGAGTTCCGGGGCGATTTCGAGCGTTGCAACTCCGTCGGCGTTCGTCCTCGCCGTTTCGACGCCGTCGAGACGGGCTGAACCACCGCGAGCGATGACCGTCGCGTCCGAGACCGTCTGGCCGTCGGGGTCGATGACGGTGACGTCGATCGTGTGCTCGCCGGGGGTGACAACCTCCGGTTCGGGTTGCACGTCCAGTTCGATAACCGCGAGTCCGGAGATCCCCGATATCATGTTCATCATTACTGAGAGGCTGGCGACGCCGACGACCAGCGCGATAACCAGTCGAATCGGAAGCCCCTCGATACCCCGCGTATCGTTTCGTAGCCGTCGAAGCTGTCGCATGGACCGTCTGGTCCCGTGCTGGTATATAAACAAACGGATCGTCGAACTCTGTGTCTTACGGCGTCGAGACAGCGGGATAACTCGAGATCCCGAAACCGCAAGGTTGCTGTATGTGCGTGCGCACACGCTGGTATGAACCGTCGTGCCGCCGTGTTCGTCGCGTTGGGCGGATTTGCGGGTGCGACGAGTCGGCACGGAATCTCGACCGTCTTTCCGATGGGGTTTCCGTGGGGAACGCTCGCGGTCAACGTTATCGGCTGTTTTCTGCTCGGACTCGTGGTCTACAGCATACAACGGCGGGGGCCGATCTCCGAGCGAGTCCGCCTCGTCGTCTCGACGGGATTTATCTCGTCGTTTACGACCTACAGCACGTTCGCCGGCGAAACAGTCGCGCTCGATCCGGCGTTCGCCGCAGTTAACGTAGTCGGAAACTACGCGCTCGGGTTTCTCGCGGTGCTTCTCGCACGGGCGGTGATTCGGTGGCGCTCGTGAGTGTACTCGCGGTCGGACTCGGCGGAGCGGTCGGGGCGCTCTCACGGTACGGTGTCGCACTCAGTATCGAGCGAACGCGTGTTGATACGTTGATCGTCAACGTCGTCGGAAGCTTCGTGTTCGGCGTCGTATTCGGCCTCGGGATCGACGGCCCGGCGTTGCTCGCACTCGTGGTCGGATTCTGTGGCGCGTTCACGACGTTCTCGACGTTCGCAGTCGAGACGGTACAGCTCACAGAGGACGGCGAGTGGGTCACGGTAGTGATATATGCGGGTGGAACGCTGGTCGTCGCGCTCGGCGCGGTTCTCGCAGGCGGATGGATCGCGAGTTCGGTATGGTGAACGGCCGCGACAGTTTCGGAGGGATTACCGTACCCGGACGGACGTTCGACTCGCCAAAGATAAAAAAACCTCAGCAGGAGCAGTCCCGTCGGCAGAAATAACGCCCGTTTAATATGCGATCGATGCCCTGTTGCGTCCCTCACTCGTGAGCGATCGTCGACTCTAGCCGCCGCAGTTCGATGTCGAAATCGCGTGGACATAACTGTTCGACCGTTTGCTCGATATCGGCTCGCAACCGCTCGAGCTCCTCGACCAATTCCACGTAGTCGTCGTTCGAATCGAGCTGTGTCGGCGTTTTTTTGGCCTGTAACGCGGCGCGTTTCGACGCCAGCGCGAAGAACTCTTGGAGCTGTTCGCTGTAGGTCGATCTCGCGATGAGCGAGTCGGTGACCGCGTTGAGTTTCTCGCGTTTGACCGGTTTGACGAGGTACTCGTCGAACCCCATCTCGATAATATCGAAATCGGGTTCGACAGCCGTGACGATCGCCACCCGGCAGTCATAGCCCGACTCGCGGATCTCTGAGAGCAGTTCGGTACCGGACATTCGCGGCATCAGTCGATCGATAAACGCGACATCGACACCCTTTTCGAACACTTCAAGCGCGTCGGCGCCCCCATACGCCGTTCGAACGGTGTGCTCATCACGGAGCCAGACAGCGTATAGATCGGCCAAGTCCGGCTCGTCGTCGACGATGAGTATCGTTGATCCACCGCTCATGATTGAGACCCCATACGTCGTTAAAGTGACAATGTATAATACAGCTTGCGCCGTTTTCAGCGCTCGGAACGAATCGAAGTTACTGACACCGAAAAGGTCGAACGGAGGTGGGATCTCACGAGGAGATCCGAACCGTCCGTCGATCCGTAATCGGCCGAAGCGGGAGTTCGGAGAACGCGATCTCGACCTCATAGACGAGTTCGTCCGCGTCGCCACCGAACACACCGACCGGAAGTGTCGTCTCACCGAGATATCTCGTCTCCGCAGTCATCTCAACGCCGTTGACGGTGAGACGGACGCCGGCCGGCGATCCGGATTCGGCGTTTTTGACGGTGACTTCGCCCATGGTGTTTTCACCCGACGCGATCGCGTCGGGCATATTCGACCACTCGATTGAGAGGGTCGGCAACTCGCGCGCTTGTGCGAGGATGCGCTCTGCGACACCCTCCGAAAGCCCCGCGGCGACGAGTCCCTCAACACCGGCAACCCGAACGTCGGCCGGATCGACGAGTCCCTCACGAGCAAGCTTCTGTGCTCGGCCCGCTCCGACACCGCCGATCGCGACGAGCCCGACGGCCTCAGCGGAGATGCCGTGTTCGACGCGGGCCTCAATGCGTCGGACGAGATTGGCGTCCCGCGGGGTCGAAAACCGCTCACAGAACGCTCGAAGCGCCGCCAAAAACCGCAACCCGTTCTGTCGGATCACCCACGCATCGCTTTGGAGCTCACCGGGCGTCGTGCCGGACATCCCCGCTCGGAGGATCGCGAGCACTTTCCGGTTGCCGGGGTCGAGATCGGCCCCTTCGTCCCCGAGGACAGCACCGAACGTTCCGCGTTCGTCCCTTCGAGCGGAGACGCTGTCGAATTCCGCCGCGTCCGCAACGGTATGGAGAACGGCACTCTCATCGAGCGGGGGCGTTTCGTCATCGTTTGCCCGTTCGCACAGCCGATAAAACGCCGCCGCGGTGTCGAGCCTGAGATAAAACTGTGAGGCGAGCCGACCCAGCGCGGTGGGCTTGATCTCGAGACCGGATTGATCGACGAAGCCGCCGTCGACGAGCCGTTTTAACGTGCCCGAAACCCGATCGCGCAGCGACGCGCTGTCGTCGTATTGATCCGGGGCGCTTCCGGCTCGCGTGTAATAAAAGGTGGTCTCGAGCCACGACATCACGTCCTCGATGTCGTCGACGACGCCGAGAGCGATCTCGGCGTTTAAATGCGCGTCCAGTTCCTCGGCGAGCCGGGACTCGATCGGCTTGCCGTCGGCGAGCAACTGCCGGTATTTCTCGGCGTCGACACCGTCGCAGATGACGTGCGCATAGCCCGCATCGTCGTACCCCGGTCGACCCGCGCGCCCAAGCATCTGGAGGATATCCAGCGGACTCATATCGACTTCCCCTTCGAGGGGGTCGTGCAGTTTGGTATCGCGAATGACGACACATCTGGCGGGGAGATTCACGCCCCACGCGAGCGTCGAGGTCGAAAACAGCAGCTGTATCTTGCCTTCTTTGAACCACTCTTCGACGCGGTCTTTATCGCCTTTCGAAAGCCCCGCGTGGTGGAAGCCGACGCCGTCGACGACCGATTTCCTGAGCGTGTCGTTGCTCAGTTCGGTGGCGGCGGTGTGATACTCGTAATCGCCGCGAGAGCTGATCTCGACGTCTCGTTCGGCGAGTTCGTCGCGGGCTTTCTCGGCCGCACGGACGGTGTCCTGTCTGGAGGCGACGAAGACGAGTGCTTGACCGCCGTCGTCGATGTGCGGTTGAGCGAGATCGATCGCCCGATAGAGCCGACGATACTTGTCCGCGAAGGCGTTATCGCCGTGTGCGTACGTCTCGACGGTCGCCGACAGCGGCACCGGACGATACGAGTCATCGAACTCGAACGTACAGTCCGTCGGGGCGTCGAGCCACTCGGCCACGTCGGAGACGTTCTGCATCGTCGCCGAGAGCGCGACGATCCGCGGATCACAGAGGCGACGAAACCGCGAAATCGTGACTTCGAGGACGGCGCCACGGCGATCGGAGTCGAGGAGATGAACCTCATCGATGACACAGCAGTCGACGTCGGTGATGAACGAATACCGCGGCGAGTCGTGTTTTCGGGTGGCCGAGTCGGCCTTTTCGGGTGTCATCACGAGGATATCCGCCCGTTCGGCGCGCCGCGGCGTCAGCTCGCGCTCGCCGGTGACGACGTACACCGAGTACCCGAGCGCCTCAAAGCGATCCCACTCGGACTCTTTTTCGTTCGTCAGCGCTCGAAGCGGCGCTAAAAACAGCGCGGTTCCGCCCGCATCGAGCGTTCGGCAGATCGCGGCTTCCGCGAGCGCCGTCTTTCCGCTGGCGGTCGGCGCGCTGACGACGACGTTATCGTCACCCTGCACGATCGCGGGAAGCGCCACCGATTGCATCCGATTGAACGCTTCGAACGGGAACGCGTCAGCGAACTTCGGAAGGACGTCTTCGACGGCGATTCCCGCCTCGTATTCCGTGCGAGTTGCCACGGAAAAGACGGGGAGTGCCGAAGGTATAGGCGTTTCCGTCGCGACCAAAGAATGAACGAGTTAATCGATGAACGACCCCGGGTCTTTCTCATACAGCTCCCACATCGTGATGTCGGCGTTCCGAATCTCCTCGGCACGTTCGTGATCGTCGCTCGTGAGATCGCTCCACTCGAGTAGTCCGGGGAAAATGAGCGGAATCGTATACGTCGAGATATCGTCCCAGTCGGGTTCGTCGCCGCCGAACGTCTCGGCGACGAGTTCGGATGTTCCGTGGGCGTGGTGTTCGCCCCGGTACTCCGGTTCGACGCCGAGACCGAGTTTGTACGGATAGGCGACCCAGTGCCAACGCTTGCCCGCCCCGTGGTGGACAGCAGGCGTCCAGGTGTACACTCCACCGGGTTCCAGTTGTTTTGTATCTGCGGGATGATCCGTCCGCAGATCGCGCCACATCTCGACGATCCACTCGCCGTCATCCCAGACGCCGTTTCCACGCCAGTCTGCGGCACTTCCATATGGTTCCTGAAGCGGACGCCGCGGAATCATCGCCCCTTCCCACTCCGCGATCGCCGGATCGAACTCGATGGCGTCTTTCAACTCCAGCGCATACGTGCCGTTCTGCTGGTCGGGGAAATTCCCCTCGCGAATCTCGCGATAGTCGAGCGCCCCGCCTTCGACAAGGTCGGGATCCCACATGAGTTCGGGGCCGTCCTCCGGATCCCACTCCTGTGTCGTATACGTGTTCTGACCATGGTCGCTGTGTCGATAGTCGAGGACGTGGTGGTCCGTTCCGTATCCTTTCGGGTTACTGCGGTGGGCTCGCCACATCGGCAGATCCAGAAACACGCCGTCCTGTTTGAGTTGTTCGAGTTCGTGCTGCGGTCTGATCTCGCGCCAGTCGTTCTCCCACCATTCTCCCTCACACGCTTGCGGGATGTACTTTCGAATGTCCGTCTTGTCGAGTCCCCTGGGACCGAAGTGATCGTGGGCTCGAACCTCGGCTTTCGAGACTTCGCTGGGCATCGACCGCATCCCGGTATGAACGGTCAGCCAACCACCGAACTCCTCGAACCCTGTGACCGATCCATCGTCGAGAAGGAAGCTCACCCGATCTTCGTAAAACCCGGTATGCTCGGGGTTCTCTCCTTCTGCAACCCACGGTGACGGGTTTGCAAACTGTCTCCACTCCCCCTCACGGTACACCAGCATGTCGTGAATCCAGCCGCCTGGATTCGGTTGCTTCCAGCGAAACTGGAAGTGGATTCGCTCCGCGTTGAACGCGATTTTCGTCTCAAGTCGCTTCAATTTCGCTTCCGGCCGCCAATACCCGGTCATGATTCAGGGTGTGATTAGCTGGGTCCGATTTCTATTCGAGGCGTCGCTGTTCAACGATCGCTTCCATTTTGGTGAGAGCCGCCTTCGCCTCTTGGCGGTTCACACCCAATTCTGTCGTGATCTCCTCGGAGATCTCCAAATCCGTTGCTAGCAGTAACAGACGGTCGAGCACCGTGATCTCGAACCGTTCGTTCA
>SKKJ01000378.1 GCA_007121575.1 Natronomonas sp. | reverse complement strand
CGACGAAGCGATCGACTTCGAGGAGTTCGACGAACGGATCGAACTCGGGACCCGATTCCTCGAAAACGTCGTCACGATGTCGGATTTCCCGGTCGAGAAGATCGAACGGAAGGTCCGTGAGATGCGGAAGATCGGCCTCGGCGTGATGGGGTTGGCGCAACTGTACATCCAACTCGGAATCAAGTACGGATCCGAAGAGGGCAACGAGGTCGCTCGACAGGTGATGCGGCACATCAACCACGGTTCGAAGTGGGCGTCTCATGAACTCGCCGAAGAGCGCGGCGTCTTCGAGGAGTGGGAGAACTCGAAATACGCTGACCCGATAGCGTACCGCGAATGGTTCGAAAACCAAACCGGCCTCGACGCCGACGAGTGGGTAGACGGCTTCCCGATGCGGAATCACAACACGACGACCATCGCACCGACCGGAACCACCTCGATGCTCGGAAACACGACCGGCGGCTGTGAGCCGATCTACAACGTCGCCTACTACAAGAACGTCTCCGACGACGTGCAGGGCGATGAGATGCTCGTCGAGTTCGACGATTACTTCCTCCGCGTTCTCGAAGAGAACGATCTCGATGTCGAAGCGGTCAAACGGGAAGCCCAAGACCAGATGGCGAACAACGAATTCGACGGGATAGACGGGCTCTCGACGGTGCCGGACGCGATCGGCGAACTGTTCGTGACGACCGGTGATCTCTCGGCGAAAGCGCACGCGGGCGTTCAGGTCGCCTGCCAAGAAGGGGTCGACTCGGCGATTTCGAAGACGGTCAACGCACCGAACGACTCGACGCTCGAGGACGCGAAAGAGGTGTTCGAGTACATCTACGACCACGGTGGGAAAGGAGTCACCTACTACCGCGATGGTACCCGCTCGAAGCAGGTTCTCACGACGCGCGCTCAGAACGCCGAATTCGCGAGTATGGGCGAAACGGAGGCCGCAGAGGTGATCGTCGAAAACATCGAAGAGATCTTCGGCGGAATCGAAGGCTTCCTCGACAGCGACGAGGTCCGCGCGATGCTCGAAACCGATCTCGAAGCGCTGTTCGGCAGTGGTCCTGCACTCGGAAAGAAACAGCCACGCCCGGACGTGCTTCACGGTGTTACGCAGCGAATCGACACCGGCTACGGAAAGCTCTACGTCAACATCAACGAGAACCCCGAAAACGGCCGTCCGTTCGAGTTGTTTGCCAACATCGGCAACTCTGGCGGATTCACCGCCTCTTTCACAGAGGCGCTCGCGAAGACGATCTCGACGGCGCTTCGATCCGGTGTCGACCCCGAAGAGATCGCGGACGAACTACAGGGAATTCGCTCGCCAAAAGTCGCGTGGGATAAGGGCGAACAGATCAATTCGATCCCGGATGCGATCGGGACCGCGATGCGGCGATATCTCGATGGCGAAGTCAACAAAGCGTATCCACAACAGCAGAATCTGAGTGAGATCGCAGACGAGACGCAACGAGCCGGCACGGCCCGAGAGACACCGCCCGAAACCGACGGTGGCGCGGTCGCTGACACCGGCTCGCCCGGGTCACCGAACGACGATACCGATGCTGCACAGTCGCTGATCGATTCCGGTGAATCCCCCGAATGTCCCGAGTGCAACAGCATGACGCTGTATTATTCGGAAGGGTGTAAGACCTGCGAGAGCTGCGGCTGGTCGGAGTGTTGAGGTAGCTCACACGATTTCGAGGGCGACTCACTTTCCTCGGAGCTTTTTTACTTCGGTCACGCGCATCTATCCATATGAACGACGGTGCCGCGGGTCGACCGTGTCCGATGTGTGAAACGCCGATGTACAAACGGCACTGCAAGTACGTCTGTCCACAACATGGCGTCGTCGTCGATTGTAGCGACCCCTTTACGTTCTAGATCGCCGTTTGATCTGCCAGTCGCTGATACGCCGGCCGTGAAACAGCGAATAACACAGAAACTGCGAGGAGCGTCACGACCATGAGCGGACTCACGGAGACGCCGGCGGTCGTCAGTTGTCCCATCGACGCTCCGATAAGGACCGCCGTCACGACCCACGGCGCCTCGCCGACGGCAGTGCCGAGAATGTACGGCCGCAACGGAACACCGGCGAGGCCGGCCGCATACGAGATCGGGTCCGTTGGTAGCGGTGCGAGTCGGACGGCGATAACACCTCGAAAGTCGCCGGTCGTTCGCCGGATCGTTGCTCCCGTCTCGCCGACTCGTGCGAGTACGCCGACGTCGTGTCCGACCCAGCGTGCCAGAAGATATGCGGGAAGCGTCGTTCCGACAGCACCCAAAAGCGCGATCGGGATCGCTTCCGGTCCGAGCAGATATCCGAGAAAAACCGAGAGCACACTGATCGGCCACGCCAACAGCGGGCGAATCAGGTAGAGCCCGACGAGGACAATCGCCAAGAGGATCGGGCGCGCACTGAGCAACTGCACGGATTCGAACGTGGCTTTCGGAGAACTCAACGTCGCAGCCGCGGCTGCGACCGCACCGACGATCGCGATACCGATCAGCTGCCGAACCGTCGCGCGCTGCACGAGCGAACGAACCGGCCGTGGCGTCAAACCTCTTGTGGTGCGTTCGAACGTCCGTTGCCGTTCGGAAACGCGATTCACATTCTACCTGTTTGCCGTTCCGAAACGCTATTGGTATTCAGTATGTATCCCACGGTGTGGAGCGCGAAGCTGATCCCGTCGAACTCGGTGTCCAACTCCTTGCGAGACTCGAACACGCGGAGCTGTCGCTCCCGGCCGTGATCGACCGAATCGAAACGATCAGCACACATCACGAGACGACGCGGGCGATCCTCGAGGAAGCGGAACGGCGAGGCCATATCACCCGAGACGGCGATACGGTTCGTCCGGTCGGTGGTCGGTTCCTCAGCTTCGAAAGCGAGGTCATCTCACGCGAGGGAGAGTTCGAGTGTCGCCGCTGTGGAACGTCGATCTCGACGGGGTACTTCATGAAACTCGAAGCCGGTGAACATGGACCGTTCGGCTCTTCGTGCATCCGGAAAGTGACCGGACGGGAGTGACCGGTCGAATTATCGTCCGCGCCGAAGCTCGTCGACGAGTTGTTCGATTAACTCTTGTTGTGATTCGATCAGCTCGGTCTGTTCATCGAGTTGCGTAGAAATCGCCTCGACTCGCTGTGTGAGCGTCTCGATCTCTGCTGTGAGCGACCCAGTCTCCACCGTCGCTTGCTTCGTTGGCGAACGGCGCCCTTCGTCCGTATCGAACGCCTCGTTCTGTCGATCCATCTCCCACGGCGCTGATTCGTTTTCTTCCCGCGCTGTCGATGGCGTCCAATCCGCCGACACGAAATCATCGTGTGCCTCGCTTTCGGCCGAATTTGTCGTTCCCGCGTTATTCTGGATTCTCCGTTCTCGTTCACTGTCGACAGCCGCCTGTGCCTCCGCAGTCTCGGCGTCCGATTCTTCATCGCTGAGTGCCGTTTGAAGCGATTCGAGCGATGAAACATCGTGGTACCCGAAGACGGCGTTTTGGATTTCTCTACGAACGCGGCCCGCGTGTTCGTTCGGGACTTTGACTCGTCGTCGTCGATCCGCGGTCTCGAGTACGACCTGCGTCGCGACGCTTCCTTTTTCAAACTTGAGTCCGGTTAGATCGGCGTAGTCGACGGTTTCGAAGTCCCCGTCCCACACGGCGCTGCCGACGTGTTCGAAGATTCGCCGGTCGGTCACGACGAGCGTGAGTTCGCTGAATCGAAACTGCGCGACGACGTCCTCATCGGCGTCGATCACGTCGGTCGTTCGGAGAACTCCTTCGATCATCGCCTCGAGGATCGAATCCACGGCTTTCGATGGGACCGTAAATCCAGTATCGGTATCGAGAGTCTCCAGACGAATCTCACTCTTTCGCCGCTTCGTCCGGATCGATAACCGTTCGGTATCGTGTCCGAACGTTTCGACCGACTCATCGCTCAATAATCCGTCCGAGCGGTAGATGTGGGTCGCTTCACGGGTCACGGAAACTGCGTCTCCACCGCCGATATCGATCGTCTCGATGACCGTCGCGTCCCCGACGGTTTCGGATAACAACTCCGGAAGTGCGTCCATACGTGTGCTGTACCGACAGAATAGCTTGAATGTTACCCCGTGCACAGTAGATCGGGGTATCCTCCTCGCGATCCAGTATAAATGCGGTGATCATGCGGGACGGTGACAGCCCGAATCGCTGAAGGGAGATAGGAAAGTTGAAGGGTCAAAGCCGACTACCGGAAAGTGAGCCCGGGTGGCTTAGCTGGACATAGCGCCGCACTCATAGGGTACGAGGCGGGAGCCGACATGTCCTCAGAGACGCTGCCTGCGTCTCGTTCCTGGGACATGCGGAGATCGAGGGTTCGGAGCCCTCCCCGGGCACTTTTCAAATCCTTTACATTCCCAAGTGACAACCCAATCACACAGGCACCCACACAACCTGTCAACAGTTCTGGAGGTGTCCCAGCGCGAGCGTCGAGTTCGCTCCCGTCTGCGGCTGCCTCGGGTGCACGGATTCGAAAGTCGACGAGATCCAGAATCTCGGAACGGGTACCCGAGCCGTCTGTGAGAAACACCGCGAAGAACTGGAGGTTGGTCGCGATGGCCGGTAATGAGACGTTGGACGCCTTCATGCCGAAAGTCGCAATCAGAACCGTCCTCGACGACGGCAGAACCTACTATAGTGTCGAGAAGGCGCAAAAGGCAGTCTCCGGTGCGAAGTTCTACATACTGAATTTGACATCCTCCTCCGCGTGAACGCAGAGGAGGGTGTCAACAGCTGCTCACCTTGCGGATCCACTGCTTCGATCCCCAGCCCGACCGAGGCGATCGCCTTCAGGACCGTTGGTGGGACGGCGTCGAACTCGCGAGCCAGCACGAGCTCTGCCTTGAAGGTCGGCGTTCCGTGTCGCTCCGAACACCCGCACAGACGGTATCGGCGTGCGTGACGGCATCCAGATACGCGTTGTGTGAGCTGGCGGTGCCGGTCGGCGATCGCGACGAGCACCTGTGGGATCGGGCCCTCGACGTTCAGCGACACCTACCGACAGACTTCGGCGGTGGTGTTAGGGACCGAGTTACTATGCGCGTCGGCCTCTCACGTCCCCGGTATGGCCTATCGGGAGAGCCCGATATGAGAGCGCCCAAACTACGTTCGGGAAGTGGCGACCCGCTCCCGGCCGGCGAGATTCGCGTTGACGTCCTCAATGACAGATTGGTGCTCCATATCGATGCCGAGAACCCGACGCAGCCGCTGGAAAAGAAGGCGTTGGTAATGGGAATTCCTGTGGAGGTGCGCCGATGAGCACCACGCTCGACGCGTCTATCCGGGACGCCGACGGGCAGCCGGTCGGGGTGATCCCGCTGACTGGCACCGACCTCGCGCGCGTGGACTTCGACGCGGTGCTGCGTGAAGCCCAGGAGGACGCGGTCGACGACCGCGAGTGGGACGTGCGTGACCGATGACGACGACGCTGTATACCATCCTGGACGAGCGCGGCTGTTACGACGTCACCTCGGATGCCGAACGCGCCGAACGGTTATCGAGAGCCGGCCTGTGGGTGACTGCACAGACGGGAGATGATCTATGACCGACGACTGCGCGGAGTTGCAGTGGCGGAACTCGTCGACAACACGCTCGTCTTGGGCGCGACGTCGTTCGAAGGTGGAGAGCAAGATGGAGTGTCGGTGTCGGTGTCCATTTCTTCGTGGTTCGGTCTGGTCGTGAACACCCTGAAGTTTGGGAATCGCTCCCGACTCGAATCCCGATCGGCACCGTCCTCAAAGACGAGCTTGGATTGAATCGGGACCAACGCCTTCGACTTGAAGTCGCGGGCGACCCGAAGTGGAACGGCGAGTAGGGCCGACTCGAACTCGTGTACGACGAACTCACAGACACGTTCAGAGCTTTCCAACCAGTCACCATACCTGATTCTCGACTGGATTCACCACTGGCTTCCCACGAAGCCGCTCTGGACGTTGGCGCGAACATCATAGCCCGCCCTCCATCGCGGTGGATCCAACGGCCAACGAGGAGTACACAGACCAGAGTACCGCTATGAGCGGGAAAGTTGCCTCCGTGGAAGCTCAGGACGACTGAGACTCCAACGCGAGGAATCCCCGTGCTTCAGCGCGGAGAGGATGTCAACAAATCAAGCTGTTTTCCATGCGTATTCCTATCGGCATTGATTGAGTGGATATTTCCGAAAAATAACGCCGGGTTGGGGTAAGTATAATATCGCCAAGAGTCACGCTTTATTATGACTGTACGGAGGTCGACGCTATCAACACCGGCTAGCGACCGTCAGATGATCGAGAAAGCGAGCGAGAGCGACGCCGATACAGTCGCACTCGACCTTGAGGACGCGATCGTTCCGGCGAAAAAAGAAGCGGCACGAAAAAACGTCATCTGGGCGGCTCGGGAGTTTGACTGGTCCGATAAAATCTTTTCATTCCGAGCGAACGGCCTCGATACACCTTGGTTCTATCGTGACTTCATTACCATCATCGAGGAGGTCGGACGGGAGATCGACACGATCGTCCTTCCGAAAGCGAAATCCGCTGCCGACGTTCATGCGTTCGAACAACTCGTCTCGAGCATCGAGGAGAACGCGGGTCTCGAGGATGCCATCGGATTCGAAATTCTCATCGAAGAAACGGAGGCAGCACAGAACGTCGACGAGATCGCTGCCGCGAGCGACCGTACTGAGACGCTCATCTTCGGTCCTGGCGACTACTCCGCTTCGATCGGTGTCGATCACTCCGATACGCGACGTGATCAGTCAGACGACGTCGGGGGACTCGACGAGTGGTACTACATCCGCAAGCGAATTATCATCGCTGCGAGATCGAACGATATCGAGGCAATCGATGGGGCGTACACTGATTTCGGTGACACGGACGGATACCGGGATCTCTGTCTGCGGCTCGCGAAGATGGGCTATACGGGCAAGTGGGCCATTCATCCGGTTCAGATCGAGATCGCGAACGATGTGTTTGCCCCCTCAAACGAGGATCTCGAGCACGCTCGGACGGTACTCGACTCACTCGACCGAGCAGAAAAAGAGGGACGCGGTGCAGTTGATATGGGCGATGGCATGTTGATCGACGTCGCACACCGTCGACACGCGAAACGAACACTCGAAATCGCTCGCGAGATCGGTATGATCGATTGACACTATCGGCTACAATTTCGTGACGAGCATCGCCTCCCGTCGTGGATGAATCTCTCAAAAGAGATACCGCCGAGAACGCGAATATCAAGGAGGTCACGGTCAAGCGGGAACGCACGGGTAAGTGGGACGCCACGTTCGGCGTCGACGTGAGCGAAGGTACGCCCGAGAAACCTGAGTGTCCCGAGGAGGTTGGTGGTTCGTGCTCTCACACTGGGGCTCACTCCCCGAGAAGAATCTGAATACCATTCAGAGACGATACGGATCGAAATCGGATACGCTCGGGGGTTCTCATACCCATCTCCCGGGCACCGGTGGCGCGGATATCTCGCCGCCGCGTTTACGCGCGGTCGCGAGACGGAGGTTTTTATATCCGCCCTCGAATTGGAGCGCATGAGCGAGCGAGTTTCTGGACGGACGGCGATCGTCACCGGTGCAGCGAACGGGATCGGTCGGGGAATCGCCACCCGCCTCGCTGAAGAGGGCGCGAGCGTCGTTATCGCGGACATCGATCGGAAAGCGGCCGAAGCGACTGCAGAAACGCTCCGAGCGGACGGATCCGATGCCGTCGCGGTCGGCTGCGATGTGACGGACCGTTCCGATATCGGGGCCGTGGTCGAAACCGTTCGATCCCGTTTCGAATCCGTCGATATCCTCGTTAACAACGCGGGTGTCATTCGAGGCGGGACCTTTTTGGAACTGTCCGCCGAGGAGTGGGAAACCGTCTTGGACGTAAACCTCACCGGGATGTTCAACTGCTCGTCACAGATCGCTCCGGTGATACGTGACACCGGCGGTGGCTCCGTGGTCAATATCTCCTCGATCGCCGGCGTCGATATGAGCTACGCCGGCCCGGCGAACTACACCGCATCGAAATGGGGCGTGATCGGCTTAACGCGTCACATGGCGTGGGACCTCGCCGAACACGATATCCGTGTCAACGCCGTCTGTCCCGGTGGCACGCTGACGCCACTCATCCGCGAGCGGACGACTCCCGAAGATCGAGAGCGAGCCCGGCGTGTCATCCCGCTTGGTCGATACGGGCGTCCCGAAGACGTCGCGAACGCCGTACTGTTTTTCGTCTCCGATGAGGCGTCGTACGTGACGGGATCGAAACTCGTCGTCGATGGAGGCCGACGCTTCGCCGGTCGATACGAAGTCCTGGAGTGATCGCCGCGAAGCGTTCGGTGCTGAACGCTTACACTACGAGCAACGACTGAAGCGCTTCGGGATCATCGATGATCGATGCGAGTTCCGTGATTGAACCGTCGATCGCGTCGGCGAGCTTCTCGATGCCGCCGAATCGCTCGACTTCTTCGGGGGGCATGAATTTCAACAGGAGATCGGGTGTTCCGGAGGGTATCCCAACGAAATGGACCGTGATGATCCCGTAATCTCGAAGCATGAGCATCGAGTGTGCACCCGTTGCTTCGATGGGGACGAGGGGTGGCTCATCGATACCTGCTCGTTCCATCGCTGCCCGAAGTATCTCTTCGCCGGTTAGCTTGATGATCGAATCCGTCCGTCCGATGTTTAACCCCTCACGTGATTCGAGTTCGGCCCCCAACTCCATCGTCGTCTCATAGAGTTCTTCGACCCGCTTTGGATCGTACGCTTCGAGCGACCGGACGGCCGCGACCATCGTCGTCGGGCGCGCTTCGAGACCGAGTTTCCATGCCTGCGAACGAATGCGTTGGACGAGATCGCGCCGTCCACCCATCACGCCGAACCGGGGTCCATAGACGCCGTATTTATCCAGCCCGGTCGAGACGACATCGACGCCCAACTCGAGGCTTTTGGGCCGATCGAACAGCACCGGAGCGACACGCGCGCCGCCGGCGTCGTCCATGTACACGAGCGCGTCGTTTTCGTGTGCCGTCTCGATGACTCGTTGTACCGTTTCGGCATCCAGAATCTCGTAGGTAACGTCCATTCGAGATATCGCCACCATATCGACGGAATCCGCCGATTCGAACGCGTCTGCGAACTCTTCGTAGGTGTTCGTATCGGTAAACTCGACGCCTGTGAGATTCGCCGCGCGGACGACGCTCGCGTGGCTGTGATTCGGAGCGATCCCGATGACGGTATCGTCCGGATCGACGAGCGTTAAGAACGCACTCGTCGTCGCCGCGGTGGTTCGGTTTGCTAAAAAGGCGTCGTGTTCGTCCGCGTTTCCGCCGAAGTGCTCGAGCGTTACCTCGGTGAACCGATCTTCGTAAAGTGCGGGTGCGGTCTCGTCATCGAGCGCTTCGATATCGCCCGTTTCGATCGGGAATCCGCGTTCGATGGGAAGTTCCGTCCGCTCCTGCCGGCTCTGTGAGGATCCAGATTGCTCAGACATGATTTAGTATGTAGAAGCGATTATCTACGAGCCACATAAGTGTGCGCGCTCTTGGCCACGGTTATCAGAGCTCTCTGGATAGTGGTTTCCCAAACTATATGTTGAGTAGAGATAATTAT
>SKKJ01000355.1 GCA_007121575.1 Natronomonas sp. | reverse complement strand
GTGAGGTCGAACCAGGGACGTTCTCGGTCGCTGGCTATGACATCGAGGCCGTCGAAACCGTCCACTCGATGTACTGTCTGGCGTACCGGTTCGAAACTGCCGATGGAGTGTTCACGTTCTCGGCCGATACCGAAGCCATCGAATCGGTCGCCACACTCGCTGAAGGTTCGGCAGTTCTCGCACACGATTGCTCGTTTCCTGACGGGATCGATGTCGATAACCATCCGACCCCAAGCCAGCTCGGTGCCGTCCTTTCTGGCCACGAGATCGGTCGCGTCTACTTGACGCATTTATATCCACACACCGACGGTCAGCATCAAGAGATGATCGACTCGGTCCAATCACGGTTTGACGGTGACGTTCGGATCGCACGTGACGGACTGACGGTCGATCTCAGACGGAGAAACAGCGAGTGAGTGGGATAACGTTCTCACAGTCAGTTCAACCGGTATCGAAGCAACGCCGCGATCCCTCCCAGATTCGCGAGCTGTTTGCCCGGATCGAACTCGTGAGAGAACACCGTCACTTCGCCACCCTGTCGCTCGACGTTTTCAACGATCTCGTTGATGTCCTGTTCCCACTCGCCTTCGCCAGCGCGTTCGACCCTGAGACGCTCATCGAGAATCAATAACCGCTCGATCGCGCCGTACTCTGCTGCCTCGGCGACTTCCTCGATGCCGTATGCGACCTTCGCTCCCTCTGCCATCCGCTTCATCAACTCGTCGATGAACTCGGCTTCTTTCGAGATTCGCGTCTCCGTTTGAATCCGGTCGACTGCCCCCCGCTTGAGCACTTCGTGAACGCCGCGGTCGCCGACCGACGCCGTGTCGACGACCTGAATCTTTTCGGCCGCTTCTGGCGCGTTCGACTCGATATAGTCGAGTGCGTCCTGCTTGGTGAATCCGGGTCCGGCGAGGATGATCGAATCGACGTCTAGCCGTCGAACAATCGATGTGAGATCGGCGAACAACTCGTCTCGCCCTCGTGCGTACTCGCCTTTTCCAGTCGTGCCGGTTATGCTCGTTCGCTCTTCAGCGCCGTACTGTGCGACCGTATGGACGTGCGCTTGCCCCTCTTCAACCGTGACGATGGCTACGTCCGGTTGCTCGGCGGCCTCTACGGCTTCTTCCAACCGTTCTAGTTGATCGACTTGCCATCGTTTTTCGATCGTTAACTCGTCGTGTTCCTCGATGTTGAGCGTGTGATGAAAGCCGAGTTGATCTTCCCGTGAGCACTCGGTGATCTCACCACCCACGCGCAATCGATTGGCGAACTTGGCGAACTCGACGTCGGTCACTTCGATCATGATCCACATCGGTTCGCGCGTTCCGCCCGTATCTCGCACTTTATCGTCATCGCGCTGGATTCGGCGTGTCGTATCGCCCGATACCGAATCACCGGGTTCGAGAATGTATGTGAGATGCCACAGATCGTCGAGACTTTCCGGGATGACGGTGATCCGTTCCCGCTGGCCTTCGACGCGCTCGCGCTCGGCAATTCGCATATCCTCCTTCTGTTCGGCGGCGATAAGTGCCCTCGGATTCGATCCGCAGAACTATGGTCGATCTTCCGAACGCTCGTTTTCGATGCGCCGAACGGCGGACGGGAGGTCCCAATCGTGAACGTTTTCGGCTGCGTTATCCTCCGTTTCTGCGTGTTCCCAGTCTGAGTCAATCCGTTGAAAGCTCTTTTTCATCGGCTCGGCGTCCGTTCCGGGCGCCACACCCCACTGAGCTGTATCGACACGGACGAACGCAGGAGTTAGATCTCGATCGGACTCGAGTTCTTTATCCGTGCCGTCGGGCGTATCTGCGGTCTGAGCTTTGGACTCCTCCGCGACCGGTGCTAATCCGAGTGCTGTACCGACGCCTCGCCCGTAGCAATACCGGACGCCGATCCCGACCATGAACTGCAAAAAGAACCCGACGAGCAGGAACTGAAGCAGATACGCAACCGGCAAAATAAGCACTTGCAAAAGCAGTGAGATTCCCCATGCGATCGCGTAGTCTTCGGTAACAGCACCGTGTACCACGGTTCGAACTTCGAGCGAATCGCGCCATTGACCGGAGTGTGCGAACCGAGCGACCGCAACCGGGAGGGCGTATAACGCCCCAATAAGTGACATGAGTGCGACGATAGCGAGCAGACCGATTATGGGGACCACGATCGTAATGACGCGCTCTGAAATCGATTGTGCCGCAAGCAGCGCTGAGAGGTCCCCGTGATATATCTGAACTGCAATGAGCGGCCCCAAGACGACGACCGCTGGGAGCAAATACACGACCGCGATGCCAACGGCGATCACCCCGTCCGTAAACAACTGTTTTACGTCGTTGAATCGGGGAGGTGTCGGACGTGTTTGTCCGATCGTCGTTCGGATAACCCGAACGTAGTACCCTCGGACGAGGAGCCACGGGACCAACCCGATCGCAGCGAGATACGCATACGGCCGCTCCTTTGTTATGACTCCGAGACAGATTGCCACAATGATGAAAACGGATCCACCGATGATAACGGAACGTCC
>SKKJ01000349.1 GCA_007121575.1 Natronomonas sp. | reverse complement strand
CGAGTAGCCCGTTCGGGTGGGAGATGAATCGGCCTGCCGCGCCGGGAGTCGAAATATCCATTCCGAAAACCGCAGTAAGAGAGCGACCGGTGTCCGGGAGATACATATCGGTGAAGACGGATTCATCGGCGGGAAGGTCGACGTCTAATTCCGTGACGGAGGTCACTGCGAGCGAGACCGTCACTGATGTCGGATGGCGGTCCTCTGCAAGTTCGAGAAGCGCCCTCAGCAGGCCACAAGTGATGTAAACCACATTTACCGTTTGACGTGAAGATATAAAAACGAACGGAGAGCTCTCGTTGAGAGATCCAGGCTAGTTAATATCGTTTACATAAAATAGCCGATACCAGTTATTCTGATGTCGTAGTACGTCTATAACGGTCATTCATGCATGTCAGATGGTGGGCCGTTGACATACCTCAACGGGAGTTTATGTATCGGCAACTCTTACTATCCAGTTGCATATGAAAGAGCTCAGCCGACGCCGATTCGTAATCGGAACAGGTGCCGCAGCTGCAACCGGTGCACTGGCTGGATGTAGCGGTAACGGCAATGGGAACGGTAACGGAAACGGTAACGGAAACGGTAACGGCGGAAGTCCATCGGATCGCGCGGACGCGTTCTTGAATGATAATGACGCGCGCGGTTACGACGGGATGGAAGACCAGACCGGCGAAGACGAAATCCTCGTCGAAGTCGGTGCTGGCTCCGACGGTCTCGAGTTCGCCCCCGCAGGCGTTGTCGTCGACGTCGGAACAACGGTCGTCTGGGAGTGGACCGGAGATGGTGGCGGCCACAACGTCTCCTCCACGTCGGAAAGCGACTTTGAGTTCGAAAGCGACCGAACCGACGAAGCGGGCTTCACGTTCGAGCAGACCTTCGATGAAGAAGGTGCCGCGCTCTACGTCTGTGATCCGCACATCGCACAGGGAATGTTCGGCGCAGTCGCTGTCGAATAACACCGACCAATATCCACGCCGTTTTTAGCAACTGCTCGCCTACCGGTCGGTGTGAAGCGAGTTACGGATCGTATTTCAAACCCGTTCGGCATGCGCGCTCCCGGCGAACCGGCTGTTTACGGATACGGTGACGCCAACGCGGATTTTCACGTTATCGGCACCGATGCTGAGTCGCACGGCGGAAACGAAACCGGTGTCCCGTTTACGGACACCATCGCCGGCGAACGAATTCAATCAGTCCTTCATGCGGTTGAGTTCGCCAAAGAACCGTACAGCGACCGCCCCGAACTGACAAACTGCTATCTGTCGTACCTTCGATTATCGCCTGGCGATCCGATCGATCTGGAGCGGTATATCGATGCGGAGCTCCGAGCCCTGAACGCGCACATTCTGCTCCCGGTCGGAGACGAAGCGTTGTCGTATATACTCACACAATTTACGACCCAAGCGAGGAGAGTACCTCCTGATTCGGCTCAATTACACGCCTCGGAGATACGAGGACGTGGTTTTTTGGTCGTGCCAGTTCGAGAACCGATCGAGTGGAACACGGGCGACGAAGCGGCGCTCATCGAGCGGCTCGAAGCGTTATTAAATAGCGATTACCGCCAGACGAAGGGCGTGGCGACACGGATCGGATAACCTGAAGAACACGAGACGAGCAACGCAGGTCTACCTCTGGAATGGGGATATTTACCGATTGATTACGTATCGACGGAACATGGAACACACACCTCAACACGACGTCACAGCGGAGCCACCGGACAGCCCGGTTCATACGATCGGCACCGATCATATGACCGTCATGGGCGGCGATGCGGCGAGTACGATCGCGTTTTATCGAGATCTACTCGGCATGCCGCTCGTGCTCGAACAACCGAACCTCGACGCCCCGGAGTTGACACACCTCTTTTTCGATACCGGAGACGGACGGATTCTCACGTTTTTCGTCGGTGAAAGCCGGTCGACTCGCCCGTATCGAGGACCCGGGAACGTCCATCATCTCGCATTCAGCATCGCACCCGAGGAGTTCGATGCGACGAAGACCGCGCTCGAAAGCGCGGGATACGAGTTCAACGAGTTCGATCGTGGGGCGTTCCATTCGTTATACACACAGGATCCGAACGGACTCGTTATCGAACTGGTCGTTGAAAAATACGATATTCCGCCGAAACGCCGAGGTGAAGTGCTCGCGTTAGCGCACGAAAAGCGCGTCGACGCAGGTGCGGGGTTCGTCGACGATGAACACATGCAAGCGGCGCTCGAAGCCCTCGATCTCGATCCCAACCCGAGATTCGAAGGTGATGCGCCGACTGGGCGGGGCGTCGAATGAAACCACGCGAGCGAAACGTTTTCTCACCCGGGTGAGCATCATCAGATATGGAGATGTCGTTTGCGAACGAGATGATTCGTTCCACGCCACTTACTGGATCGACTGTGACCGAATATAACGACTGGACGCCGGCCCAACGGGGTGTCGCATGAGCGATCCGAACCTCGAGTTCGAACTCGGTGTTTTCTCGCTCGGTGGTGCCGCATTCGAGGGCGAAAACAGTATATATCTGCTCG
>SKKJ01000138.1 GCA_007121575.1 Natronomonas sp. | reverse complement strand
TTCGGACGGTTCGACGGTCGATGTCGAGGCGTCCGAGCTCATCCCGGTCTGTCTCGAGGTTCTCGACATCCTCGGCGAGAACGTGGACCCGCGGAAGGCGATCCTCGGCGAGGAGGCCGTTCGACACGAAGCCGGAATCCACACCGCCGCGATGTTGGATGAGCCAAGCGTTTTCGAACCCTTCGACCCTGCCCAGTTCGGCGGTCAACGAGAACTCGTCTTCGGTGAGGGGACCGGCCGTGGAGGTGCCAGAAAGCTCATCGAACGGGCGGGCGGTGAACCGACTGACGAACTGGTTTCGACGCTGCTCGACCGTCTTGCTGAAGTCGGTCCCGTCGATCAAAACGAAGGAACGGAGCTGGCTGGGGAACTGCTCGAAGAGTAACGACGCTCGTTTCTATTCCGATCGCGTGTCCGGTGGGGTTCGGGGTCGGAACACCCGTTTCGCTACATCTCGGGATCGATCGACGGGAGGACTACACACAGCGCGACCACGATGAGGGTGGTTGCCCCGAGAAGGACGATCGCGGTATCGAACCGTCCACCGTCGGCCAACCAGCCGATGATCGGCGGTGCGCCGGCGGCTCCGCCGATATATAGCGTTCGGAGCAATCCGTACCCGCTCCCTTGCAGCGAACTCGGCATCAGATCGACGGTGTATGTGTGTGCCGGCGGGAACGCCCCGAGCACGCCGGCCGCCATGAGTGCCGCGATGATTATCGCGGGTCGCGAATCGAGCATCGGGAGAGCGACGGCGGCTGGCAACGCTATCAAGACGAAGAGCGCGATAGTCGGTCGCTGGCCGTATCGATCGGAAATGAGCCCGGAAACGAACTGGAGTGCGATCGCAGTCACGAAGAACGCGCCGAACACCGTCGAAGCGAGCGGTTGAGAAAACCCCTTGATATCGATCAGATACGTCGGCAGAAAGCCAGTCATCCCCTGATAATACGTCATCAACGAGAGTTGCAACACGGCGATAAATATGACGTTTCGGTCCAACAGTGCGCGCCCGAGGCTATAAAAAAACGCGCGATTGAGTCCACCTCCGGAATCCGGCTTTTCGGAGGTTCGGTGCGGGATATACAGCACGATCCCGACGAGGACGAGGACGAAAAGCGGTATCAGATAGCCGAACCCGAACCGCCATCCGAGCGTAACTGCGATAATCCCGGCCATTACGGGTAGAATGGAGGTTCCGATGTTCCCCGCCGCTTGGCTGAAGCTGACCGCCGTCGTTTTATTCTCGGTAAACACGTCGGTGATGATCGTCACCCGGCTCGTTCCGTAGAGGCCCGCACCGATGCCGAGGAGAACTGTCGCCGCGACGAAGATCCCGTACGTCGGAGAGAGCACGATCACGAGAATGGCGGCGAGTACCGTCGCCACGCTCGCGAAGACGACTCGCTTTTCACCGAATAGATCAGCCGTGATTCCGCCGGGGAACTGCATGAGGGCATACGCGACCCAAAGCGCCGAGAGCAGCAGGCCGCCACCGGTGTACCCGACGCGGAACTCGGACATGATATCTGGCAGCAGCGCCGGATACACGATCCGGACACCGAGCGTCAGCAACCAGCCACCGGAGACGGTGAGGAGAATCCACCCGCGTCCGTCCGCCCATAGCGCCCGGAAGACGCTTGCGAGCCGACTGCGAAGCTCGTTACTCAGTGTGATCACCTGCCGTTTTCGACCGCGGTCTCACACACCGTGTGAGGCCTCGGACGGTCACGCCCCGTCGATCGCCACCGCTTTGGATATCCGGTCCCACCGCTTCCGATTTATACGCGAACACGTACTGCTCGCCGAGGGTTACCTCGGATCCCAGCCTTCGAACTCGTCGCCCTCTTCGATCTCGATGCCGAGCGCATCGATCACGCGACCGAGAGCGACGTATCCCGCGGCGGCCGTCGCGGCACCGACGGTCGCCTCCGTCCCGAGTTCCTCAACGACGGCCTCGTGCAGCGCGTCCGTGACGCGCCCACGAGCGACGGCGCGGGTGTACGCGATAATGGCTTGCTCGTCCGTGGCGAAGTCCGTCCGGTCGTCGCGTCCGATCGCCGCGATCTCTTCGCGAGTGAGGCCGGCGTCGGTCGCGATGTTGACGTGTTGGTGCCATTCGTATTCGGAGCCGATCTCCGATGCGGCCGTGAGGATCACGATCTCCCGTTGGCGGTCGGAGAGGCCGGAGTGTTCCCAGAGGGATCCGAGGAATCCGCGGAAACCCGCCAGGACTTCCGCGTTGTTCCCGATCGCGCTGTAGACGTTTACCGGTTTTCCGGGCTGTAATGAGGAGACGAGCAGGTCTGCGTACTCGTCGTCAATCTCATCCTGTGATACGTAGTCGACTCGTGGCATGACGGTTAAGCGAACAGGCAGCCACGTAAACATTTCCATACCCCATGATGACGGTAGACACGTGCTTGCGATACGATAACCTATCGTGTGGCTTGTGTGCTTTCCGTTGAAAGGTGGCTTTTTGCTTCGCCAACACGTACCACACGTATGAGATCCGGACGTCGCCTCA
>SKKJ01000330.1 GCA_007121575.1 Natronomonas sp. | reverse complement strand
TCGATTCAGATAGCGATTTTATCGGAAATTTCGAACGGAAACTCGCCGCCGCTCGCATTCCACAGACCGTCGAACTATATCTCTCGAAATCGCTCGCGATCGGAGTGATCGTCGGTACCGTCTTATGGTTGCTTGGAACGTTCATGGGCTGGCTCCTCGTCGCGTTCGTCATCACCGAGCCGCCGATCCTTCTCGGCCTTCCGCTTTCAGAGCCGTACCTCTCGACGGTGAACGCGCTCAAGCTCCCGTTCTTGATCTTCATCTCAGGGCTGTTCTTCGGATCGATCGGCTTCGCGAGCGGATTCGGAGGGATGGTTGCGAAACCGTATCTCGATGCCGACGCCCGAAAGCGAGAGATCAACGTGTTACTTTCGGATTCGGTGTCGTTTATGTACGCGTTGTCGGTCGGTGGGCTCAACCAACTCGAAATTTTACAGGCGATGGCACGGGCTGACGATACCTACGGAGAGGTGGCAAAAGAGTTCCAGTCGATCGTCCTCGAGACCGAGTATTTCGATACCGACTACAGAACAGCGATCCGGAACCAGGCGATGCAGACGCCCTCAGACGAGCTCAGTCAGTTTCTCACGGATATGCTCTCGATCATCAACTCCGGGGGCGATATGGAACGGTTCCTCGAAGATCAGAAAGAAAAGCAAATGCGGACCTCAAAACAGGAGCAAGAGACGGTCCTCGAGACGCTCGAGCTCTTCGGGGAGATGTACATGACACTCTCGTTATTCCCGCTATTATTGATCATCATCGTCGTCATCATGTCGATGCTCGGGGAGGCTCAGGACGCGTTATTATACGGGACCGTGTACGGACTCATCCCGCTCATCGGGGTCGGATTTCTCGTGTTGGTGTCGACGGTCGTTTCCGATGAGGTCGGGAACGGATATCTGCGGGTCGACAACGGCACCGCCGACGAATCGAACGGGATGTTCGATCTCGGATTGATCGAATCGTACACCGGGACGTATCCGATCTTCGATCGGATCAAATCGAAAGAGGGAACGTACGTTACGATCGGCATTCTCCGTCGACCGGATCTGTTCTTCCGACAGTACCCGCTTGCAACGCTTGCGATCACGGGACCCGCATCGATAATGATTGTCGGATTCGCCGTTCTTTCAGGGATGGCACCGATGTCGTTGGATGGGATGATCGATGCGCCGGTTCGAGGAACGTTCTTTTGGGTATACGTACCGCTGTACGTCACGCTCGTCCCGTTGACGGTATTTTACGAGTGGAACGTGCGCTCCCGACGGACGATCACGAACAACCTCTCGGACGACCTCCGAAAGCTTTCGAGCGCGAACGACACCGGGATGACGCTGTTGGAATCGCTGAAAGTAGTCTCAGACACGTCCTCCGGACGACTTGCGAACGAGTTTCAAACGATATACGCGAAAGTGAACTACGGAACGAGCCTTCGCGTCGCACTCAGAGAGTTCAACAACAAATATCATATCCCGCGACTCGCCCGAACGGTCAAGCTCATCTCGAAAGCACAGGAAGCGTCGAGTCAGATCACACAGGTCCTCTCGACGGCCGCTCAAGCCTCCGAAAACCAAGACGACGTCGAGCGAGAACGCAAATCCAGAACCAGAATGCAGATGGTCATCATTATCATGACCTACGTGACGCTGCTCGGCGTGATGGCGCTTTTGAAAGTCGAGTTCTTGGACACGATGGCCGCGCTCGTCGATACTACCGGAAACGGTGGCGAGACGCCCGGTTCAGATGGCGGGTTCGGCGGCGCGATCGATGTCGATGAGTTGACCATGCTGTTTTTCCACGCCGTGACGCTTCAAGGAATCATCTCCGGGGTTATCGCGGGATACATCCGCGAAGTCAGCGTCATGGCCAGTCTGAAGTTCGTCGTCGTATTGCCGACGCTCGCATTGGTGGTGTTCATGCTGATATGAACGGAAGGCGTGGTGAGATGAACGAAAGACGGGGACAGACGACGCTGGATTTCGCGATCGGGACGAGCGTGTTCCTTCTGACGGTGGCATTCGTCGTCATGTACGCACCGACGTTGTTCGACCCCTTCGCCGGCGGAAGCGGTGCGAAACTGCTCGTTGCCGACCGCGCAGCGACGTCGGTCGCGGGGGATCTCCTCGCCGTTTCGACGGCGGAACCGGGGATACTCTCTGCGAGCTGTGTTGGACTCTTCTTCGATGTAACACTCGATGAGACCGTCCGAGGCGGTAGTTGCAACAATGCCGCAACGCTCGAATCGCTCGATGACGACGAAGGGTTTGACCGACTGCTCTCGCTCGATGGTCGAAACGCCGTCGTAACGATTCACGAACTGGGAACGCCGGCGTCCGATCCGGTGGAGCCGACGTGGGCAGACGGGCCGTTAACGCGGTCGAACGACGAAGCAGACCCACGCGACGTCGCCGTGGCTACTCGAACGGTCTCGATCGAGGGACAACAGTACCGCTTGACGGTTCGGGTGTGGTAACGTGCGCGCACAAGCACACACGCTCGAGGCGTTCGTTGCCGCAGTACTCATCGTCGGC
>SKKJ01000203.1 GCA_007121575.1 Natronomonas sp. | reverse complement strand
CGCTCGATCTCGATCTCGATTCGGTTATCGCCGGCGGCATCGTTCACGATGTCTCGAAACTGTACGAGTTCGACGGGATGAATAAAACCGATATTGGTGACCTACTGGGGCATCCATACTTCGGTATTGCCGTCGCCGCGCGAGCGGGCCTCCCCGTCGAACTCTCACATATGATCCTGTCACATTCGCCTCGGACCGCCGTCGAGCCAGCAACGCTCGAAGCGGAGATCCTCTGTCGGGCCGACCAGATCGCGACGGCGAGTATCAGAGCACCTGCTGTCGAGGACCTTCGAGAAGTATGAGCGAGGAACTCACCGATTCGGAACGCCGTCGCCGCCAGACCCGACTCGTCAGCCACGGTATCTCCGCGTCCGGCTTTTTGATCCTCCTCGTCGCGTTCGTGAGCACTCGCCCGCACGGCATCTTGGTGTTCGGCCTCGGCGGCCTCGCGGTGGCCATGCTCGTCTTCGAGCGCACGCAGGGTGCCGCGATCGGGTTATCGCTCGGCTTCCTCACCGGCTCGCTCGCGGTCTGGCTGTGGCCGATCGTCGACGGCGGCTCGTATTTCGCTCTCGGCGTCCTGCTGATCACAGTTGGTATCATCAATATCGTACTTCTTCCGCCGTTTTATCGGCTCGGCGAGAGACTCGCGGATCGGTAAGCTTTCATTTCTCATGGGTGCGAAACGGTGAGGTACTTTCAAGAGCCGCCATCACGATGGTATACAATGGTATACTAGAGATGAATATTGCAGATATTGCCACCAAATCGTACATCGAGGTGGACGTTGACGAGCGACTCGGTAAGGTTCGATCTCTCTTCGAGCGTGAGAATCCGAAGGGAATCATCGTAACCGATGACGGCGAGTATACAGGCATTATCACCGAACGACAACTGCTTCAATCACATATCAAAGACGACGCGAAAGCGCGCGTTCTCGTTCGGAATAACGTCCCGCGCATCGGCCGCGACAGCGGCATCCGCGAGGTCGCTCGCATGCTCGTCGAGGGTGGTACGAAGGTCGCTCCGATCTTCGAAGACGACGAGCTCTGGGGAATCGTCACCGAGGACGACATCCTCGAAGCGGTGCTCGACAATCTCGATGTGCTCACTGTCGAACAGATCTACACGGACGAAGTGATCATGCTCCGAGAGGATGACCGCCTCGGGAAAGTCATCAACTACCTCCGCGAAAACGACATTTCGCGGCTGCCCGTCGTCAACGAAAACGGCCGACTGACGGGTATGGTGACGACACACGATATCGCGGACTTCGCGGTTCGGACGATGGAACGCCAACAGAAAGGCGATCGATCCGGCGACTCCGATCGCATGCTCGATCTCCCGGTCTACGATATGATGAACAGTCCGGTCGAGACGATCACCGACGGCGAATCGGTCCGCGTTGCGGTCGAGAAGATGTTCGAACACGATTACGCCGGACTCGTCGTCACTCCTGAAGACGATGACACGACCGTCACGGGTGTGCTCACCAAAACGGACGTGCTTCGGGCGTTGACCTACACCGAAGAGGAAAACATGGACGTCCAGATCACCAATATCGATCTCCTCGAAACGCTCACACGCCGATCGATTCAGGAGGCGATCACCGAGGTCGCCGATAAATACCAGGACATGCAGGTTCATCACGCCCACGTCCGATTCCACGAGCACAAAGAGAAACTCCGCGGGACGCCGCTGATTCACTGTCAGATCCGACTCCGGACGAACCGCGGTCAGGTGGCCGGCTCCGGCGAGGGATACGGCTCCGAGACGGCCTTCCGCGTCGCGTTGGATAAACTCGAACGAAACGTCTTAGAGATGAAAGGGATTCGAGCCGACGCCGAGTACGAGGGACAGCTCCTTCGAAAGCTCAACGAGCTGTAGATCACACTCGAGGATTTCTGTGTGTCTCCCGTTCTGCCGGTCGAATTTTACAGAGGTACACGGAGAAAGCCTTGCGCTTCAGCGCGGGGAGGACGTCAATCGTCTTCGGCCCGAAGCTGTTCGATGACGTAGGCGGGCATTCTGTCCTGCACTTCCTGTAGAATCGGATCGGGCTGTTTCGCGGTCGTCGGCCCGCCTGCGGGCTCCGGTTCGAACGCGGGCCCGAACAACTCGAGCGCGGTCCGGATCGTCGACCAATCGTCGTTTTCCGCCGCATCACGAAGGCTTTGAGTCGGTGCTGAAAGGAGCTGGCCGACGAGTGCATCGGCCATCGACTCAAGGATTTCCTGTTCTGCCTCTGAAACATCGTCCCCGCGTTCGGCACGCAGTTTCGAAATCGCGGTCCGCAACTCACGCGCTTTGATCCGCTCTGCCCCTTCATACATCGCGGCGATGACCTGATCCGCACGCTTTCGCTTATATTGGTTCATCAGGTGCTCGAACTCTTCATCGATCATCGCCTCGACGGCCTGTGCGGCCGCCTGTCGCTGCTCTTTCGTTTCGTCGGTGATCGTCTCGATCGCATCGAGATCATAGACCGAGATCCCATCGAGGGTATCGACGATCGGTGGTACATCTCGGGGTTGT
>SKKJ01000217.1 GCA_007121575.1 Natronomonas sp. | reverse complement strand
TTGCGGTACGCACAGCGATGCCCTAAAGTCGTCGTCCGAGATCGCATCGTCGGCTTACCACTCGGCCAATAACGTCTCGGTCACGCGAGCGCCGGCGAGCTGTCGTCGCCGCTTCGCCGCGAAGATCTGCCGGGCGGAGTCGATCGCCATCTCATCGCGTTCGAACCGAACCGATGGATACCGCACATCGAGGAGAACGAGCGGTTCCGGCGCGGCCGGGGAGATCCCGTCAGCTCCCGAAAGCGGCTCTCGGCTCAGCGCCCGTTCGACGAACGCCATCGGCCGAACCTCTCCGGCGACGGCGTCGATCACCGACACGACCCACCGAACGAGTTGTCTGGCGAAACCGCTCGCCCGACAGTCGATAATCAAAAACGCACCGTCGCGTCGAACCGATACTGAGAGTTCCCGCTCGGTCCCTTCCGCATCGAGCGTGAAGTTATGAAAGTCGTGGTGTCCGGAGAGTCTCGCTGCCGCAGTCTTGGCAATAGCATCGTCTTCATCCGGTGCGTAGAGAAAATATCGATACACACGCTCTTTCGCGTCATAGGTCGCATGGAACGATTCGTCGATATCGGCTGATGCCCACGCTCGAATCGATGTCGGTAATTCGCTGTTGAGCGCCCGTGGCGACAGCCAATCGGGCGCCTCGAACGCGATCGTCTGTGCACGCGCGGAGACACCGGCGTCAGTTCGACCGGCAGCCGCATAGCCGATCGGTGAACCGGTTTCGAACTCGATTTCAAGCGCTCGTAACCCATCGAAGAGCCTATCTTCGATCGTCTCGCCGTGGGGCTGCCGTTGAAACCCACGATACTCCGTCCCGTCGTACGCCAGCCGAAACGCGCGCATCTACGTTCAACCGTAAGCGCTGGTTTGGTTTGTCGGTTCCGGAGTCGCTCCGGGCCGATCGATTACACAGAGCACACTGGAAAGCCCATGGCCTCGGCCGTGAGGGATGTCGAATCGTAGTGTGGTGGTTGTTCCGAACTCCGTATTATTTTACAAATGCCATTTATTCTTCGAATTTCTATAATGATTGTATCCAAGATCGGTATACTTCTGCAACCGTCCACTACTTTTATACCCTCCCGCGATGTACGTACTGTACAATCATGATCGAACGACGAATCAGAGACGTCTTCATCCCGCGAGCGCCGACGATCTCGTCCGAAACATTGGTGACAGAGGTCGCACAACTCCTCTGTCGCCCCGGTGTCTCCGCCGTCGTCGTCATCGAGAACGACGCTGTCGATGGAATACTCACCCGCTCGGATATCGTTTCGATGGTCGCCGAGACGAGCGCGACACTCGATGCGGAGTCGGTTATGTCGTCGCCGGTGACGACCGTTTCACCCGATACGACTCTCACCGAGGCAGCGGACACGATGCGAGAACACGGGTTCACACATCTTCCCATCGTCGAAGAGACGGAGTATCTGGGAGTTATCTCCGCGAAGACGCTCGCACCGTATCTCTCGCGACACCGGCTCGATATCGAGCCGGTAGATGAGCCCCCTCGTGTCGAAAGGACCGGTGTTTCAGAAATGACGTCCCACGTTTGAACCGGGTTGTCGGACGGTCTATTCGAAGTCTTCGTACGTCGGCCGCCCGTCTTCTGGTGGGAACATAGAGAGCGGAACCTGTGTCTGCTCGCCCGATTTCATGTCTTTGATCGTCACTGCCTCATCGGCGAGGTCTTGTTCGCCGACGATCACAACCGTCTCGGCGTCGATGCCGTCCGCATACGAGAGCTGATCACCGAAGCCTCGCCCGGAGAGGTCCGTTTCGACGACATGTCCGAGTTCGCGAAGTTCCCCTGCGATATCGAGTGATACCTCGCGCGTGTCTCCGACCGACAGGACGTAATAATCCGTTCTCGTCGCTTCGTCGGGCCAGACGCCCGCGCGCTGACAGAGCAACGAGAGCGTTTCGTGTCCGATCCCGACGCCGACGGCCGGCGTTGGCTCCCCACCGTATCCCTCGATGAGATCGTCATAGCGCCCACCGCCGAAGACCGATCGTGACACCTCTCCAGCGGTATCGAAGCATTCGAAGACAACGCCGGTGTAATAATCGAGGCCGCGGGCCGTCTCCAATGAGATCGTACAGTACTCCCGCACTCCGAAATCAGCCGCCGCATCAAGTACGGACCGTAGATTTTCGACGGCCGATTCGACGCGGTCGGTTTCGGCAAACTCGATGAGTTCATCGAGGTCGTCGGTTTGAAGTACCGCGTCGAACGACTCCGCTTCCGAACGCGTCAATCCTGCATCGACTAACAACTCGTAGTACGCTTCGGGGTCGACTTTTTCCCGTTTATCAACCGCCCGGATCGCTGCCTGTGTCTCGACATCGCTGTCGAGCGACTCGAGAAGCCCACCGAGGATATCACGATGCGAGATACGGAACTCGAAGTCAGATTCCGAAAGCCCGAGATCGACCATCGCTCCCGCCGCAACGGCGAGAATTTCGGCGTCAGATTCGGGTCGGGAGGTGCCGAAGATGTCGATGTTCGTTTGATAGAACTCCCGAAACCGCCCCTGTTGGACTTGTTCGTAACGCCAGAACGGTCGCGTCGAAAACCACTTGATCGGTTTTTGAAGTGCGCCACCTCTCGCGACAACCATTCGGGCAACCGTCGGCGTCAGCTCCGGTGTCAACGCGACCGTCCGACCGCCTTTGTCCTCGAAGGCGTAGAGCTCTTCGACGATCTCCTCGCCGGACTTATCGGTGTATAACTGCGTTCGTTCGAGTGCTGGCGTTCCGATTTCCCGGAACCCGTACTGCCGAATTCGATCCTCGATCGTATCCGTGACTGCCCGCCGTGCGGACATCTCGTCGGGGTAGAACTCTCGAAATCCCTTTAGGCCGTCGTACATGCCGAAAAGTTCGGGGGCAAGACCCTAAAAGGTGCGATCCCTTTCGTCGAGACGCCCGGCGCTCGTCGACGCTGGGATTTCGTTCGTCGGGAGAGCGATGCGGCCTTCAGTCGTTCGCTTCGTCTCAGTCAACGATGACTTCGACCGGTTCGTCGTCCGACTCCTCATCGATCGAGTCTGCCGAGCCCTGTTGTTGATAAAAGAGCGCTGCTGCGACACCCAGGACGATCCACGAACGCCAGTTCGCGAGGTTCAGCGTGTATCCGATACCGAACGGTTTCTGGACCAGCATCCCCTTTCCGGGCTGCCAGTATGCGGACATCATTCGTCCGAGTGAGGGACGCTCGAAGTTGTACGGAATACCGAACAGTTCGCCGGACTGGGGCTTGTCTGTCATACTCCCTGCTACAACGGGACGCAACTTATAAGCATTCCCTTCGGAACGGTCACTTTCGCACCCGTACTCACTGATAGCGCCCGCGACGCTCGATCTCTCGAAGCTGCTCGAGGACGCGTTCGTCGCCCGCCTCTTCGTACGCGCTCTCGAAGGCGTCGATCAGCTCGCCCGCATTCGAAACCGTTCCTCCGAGTGCGCCTTCGAACACGTGGAGGTCCATCGCGTAGTCTTCGATATCGTCGGTGTAGTATCCCAACCCGAAATCGATGAGCCACGTACGACAGTCCGAGACACGAACGTTTCGTGGCGTTGGATCGCCGTGAACGAACCCCGCGTCGTGACAGCGGGCGAGTTGTTGGCCAACGTCTCGGACCCTCGGTACCGTGATCGCTTCCCCGAGATCCGACTCGCCGACGTATTCGAATTCGAGTCGACCGCGAGTCGGATCGATATCGAAGACGACCGGCGTCGAGACGCCGAGCCGCCGAGCTTCGCTCGTCAGCCGCGCTTCCGAACGGGTTCGCCGCTCTCGAAGCCGCCGATCGAGTTCTGGGTGTCGATACGCCTTCGACTGTCGACGCTTATATACCCGCTTTGCTTCGGCTTCGAGTTCGACGAGCGCCTCCGCGCCTTGGGCGCGTTCGGTCTCACGGTCGCTTTCGGAGACCGTTCGAACGGCCGAGTCGGTAGAACGCCACGTCACGTCGACGTCGTCGGGACGGAAGTTCGGCAGCACTTTCGAATCGGTGATTGGTATCGTATCGTCCGCCTCGTACATCGTGGCACCCAACACCGCGATCATCCCGGCGTTATCTCGAAGGAACCGCGCTTCCGGCGCGTAAAACGACGCGCCGCGCTCCTCACACATTAGCTCCAACATCTCCCGAAGCCGGCTGTTTTGCCCGACTCCACCACCCAATACGAGTTCGTCCGCGCCGGTCAGCGAAAGCGCCCGCTCGCTCACTTCGGTGAGCATCGCGAACACCGTCTCTTCGAGTCCACGGCAGATATCTTCGACCGGGACGCCCTCATCGTACGCCGCTTTCGCCGCGGACGTGATGCCCGAAAACGAGAAGTCCAT
The DNA here is from genome assembly GCA_007121575.1 of Natronomonas sp. Lineage (GTDB taxonomy): Archaea > Halobacteriota > Halobacteria > Halobacteriales > Haloarculaceae > Natronomonas. The sequence goes on along the minus strand of SKKJ01000217.1, from coordinate 5,543 downwards.
CCCTTTGACGACGTACGGGAGTTCGACGTATTCACCATCAGCGGCGTGAGCTTCGACTTTCGGCCCGCCCGGATGCGTCCATCCGACGTGACGAGTAAACTTGTCCAGGGCGTTCCCGACGCCCGTATCCATCGTTTCCCCCAGTACCCGATAGCGGCCGTCGTGATATCCCAACACGTGCGCGTTCGCGCCGGAGGCGTTCAGACAGATCGGATCATCGAATTTCGACCGATGGCGGCCGATTTCGAGATGTGCGATCATGTGGTTGACGCCGACGAGCGGGAGATCAAGCGCACCAGAGAGCGCCCGTGCCGCGGTTCCGACGATACGGAGACACGGCCCGAGCCCCGGCCCTCGTGAAAACGCGATGGCGTCGAGCGCGTCGATGGGATCGCCGTATGCTGATTCGACCTCTTCGAGGACCGAATCGACGACCGACGGAATCGCACTCCGCATGTGCTCTGCGGCCTCGCGTGGGTGAATGCCACCGCTGTCTGGCTGGTAGGCATCGGAACGAATGAATACGTCATCGGCCGTCGAATCGAAGACGGCCGCGCTCGCACACCACGCGGTCCCCTCGATTGCGAGGACGCGCGTCACGGCCTACAGGTACTCGGTGTAGCTGCACTTCCCGCAGTGTCTGCGGTCGCCGTACTCGCCGAGGAACGTATCGCCGCAGCGTGGACACTGCTGGCGGTCGGTCGTCCCGTCCTCGTTGTAAAGCTCATAGCGTGGCATTTATGCTTCCTCTGGCTCGGGCTCTTCGCCACCTTCTTCGGTTGCGATCTTGTTTCGTTCGAGCGCGTAGCGCTGTTCGACTGCCTTGGCGTGTTCGGCGTCATCGTAGACCTTCGCGTAGCCCACGGTCTTTCGCATGCCGTATTTGGTATCGAGCTTTCGCACGACGACTTCGCCGGCGTCTTTGTTCAGTTTCGCAGCGAGCGAATCCCGAACAGACAGACGCGACGGTGTCGCCTCTTCGTGGGTCAACTGGAACCGGACATCGGTCCGGTGTAACATCGGATTTTCCTCCTCGTCAATGATTTCGACTTCCATGGTTACGTTGGGTTGAAGTTTCCCCGAAACACCTAAAAGGATTTCGAAGCCGTGAACAAGTCTTCTACGCGGTTACGATTGGCCAAACCGACGATACAGCGACCGCCCGATCTCGATGGCGATGACGACGACGACGGCGATAACAAACGGCGGTCCCCCCGGCACCCAATCGTCATTTTGTAATATGTAGAGATAGCTGTTTCCGACGACGATAATCGCAACGCCGATGAGAAACGGCCAATACTCGCGGATCCATTCGCGATCGATAGCCATACCGTCCGGTCGATGCCGTGGATAAAAAGCCCTACGACGAGAGGATTTCGTCGATCCGCTCGGGATCGCTTTGCATACGTTCGATGAGTGTTCGACAGCGCTCTCGCGTCGCGTCGTTGATCGGAACGAGGACCATCCCTTCGTTCGGTTGGCCGTAGACGACGGATCCGCCTTCGGGAGCGGCAAGCACGGCCGGCAGCGAGGCGAGGTCTTCTTCGCCATCGACGACGATCACCGTCGAGTGTACCGGTGACTGTCTAACGGCAACCGCGAGCGCTTCTAACAGATCGTCGGTGATCGTCGATTGTGGATTGACGACTTCGATCCGTTCATCGAATCCTTCGATCGTGTCTAACACTTTCGGGTCGACACGCTCGCGCTTTGTTTTGCCGTCGATAATCGCTACGTCTGGGCGGTGGTTCGCCTCAAGGATGTGGTATGTAACCATGTCGCCGACGGCGATGATCGGTTCGCCTGCGACGGCAAGTAACTTCTCGGGATCTGTGTAAATTTCTCCAAGCGGCTCTTTGAGATCCTCACGCATCGCTGTCGGGAGCTTTGCGAGTATCGTCGACATCTCAGCGAACCTTCAGCGCGTACCGACCGGCCTCCGTGATCCCCATCGCTTCGGCGATTCGACTCTCTTCGGGATGTGCGATAACGACGTACCCTGCCCAATCTTCCGTCAGCGAGTTCGACCCACAGACCGGACATTGTTCGTCGCCTTCGACTTCGAGCACGCGATGGCACTCACGGCACACCAGTCGGCTCGCCATCTAATCACCCGCCTGCGCCTCGCGACGCTGCCGCTCCTCTTTGAGCCACCCGTGCTTTCCGAGTCCCGGTTGCTTCGCCGTCAGGCCGATCTTCGAATCCCGTGGATTTCGCTCATCGATGCTTTTCGTCACGATCCGCGCTCGGACCGAATCGCCGACGCTCAACACACGGTTCGAATCCCGCGATGCGAGTTGCTGGTTCTCGTCGTCGAAGGCGAGATACTCATCGGAGATCTGTGAGACGTGTAACAGCCCATCGACCGGACCGATTCCGACGAATGCGCCGAAATTAACGACTTCGACGACCTCCCCGTCGACGACTTCCTGCATCTGTGGATCGAACGTGATCGCGTCGAATTCGGCCCTGTAGTAGACGCCCGGTCGATTCGGTAACACCGCGCCGTCACCGATATCGTGAACTTCCGTTACCGAGACGACGCTGCCGACGCCTTCGTCCATCTGTCCTTCGAGTTTGTCCTGTAACAACCGCTTGACAAGCTGTGGCGATACGTCCGCGAGGTGTCTGGGAGGGACCTCAACCGTATCTTTGAGTCGGACCCGTTTGTACATGTTATGGTTCTGTGATTTCGAATTTGGTTCGCCCGCGTAAACAGATTACGGGAACGTTCGCTTCTAAGAGCCGCTTTCGAAGCGGCATATCGCTCGTGACCGCGTACTCGACCGTTCGCCCGATTTCGATCACCGCATCGTCGGCATACGCCGACTCATGCGTAACCGTCTCACATTCTCGTCGCGCGAGATCAGCACCGACGCTCGCGGCCGTCGCCGCTTCGCCAGCACCCCCCGCAAGTCGGTCGAGTTCCTCGAGGACCGCCTCGGGAACGAGCGGCTCGTATTCGCCGAGGAGTCGATCGAGTTCCTCGAACGTTCGAACACCGACTTCGACCGGTGCCATCAGCGCGTTCGTGTCGAGTACCACGCGCATCACCGTAGCGTTCCGACGCCGATAAGCCGCCAGCGCGCGCCGACGCGTCGGTTGACCGCGATCTTCGCCCCTGCCGCCGCACAGACTGGGCGTTTGAGTTGCACCTCGCACTCGTCATCCCGAGCGCTCGTAACTGCACCGACCGTCGTGGCGGTTCCGACGGTAAGCATCAGCGGTTCTCCAGTGGTGATCGACTCGATCTCGTCCGCCTCCTCTCCGACGACGCGATCGAGCAGATCGACGTCCATCGTGAAGCTTTCGCGGGTCGGTGGCAGCGATCCCGGCGGTCCTGCGACCTGTCCGGCGAGCGCATCGCCTTTGGTCAACGATGGGTCGAGCCCGGTTCCGACCCCCAACAGTCCGCCCGGCGTGACCTCGTCGACGAACTCGCCGCCAGCCTGTAACGACCGGATCGTCGTTTCGACGGGTTGATACTCCGAACTGCCGCCTTCTTCGACTTCGCGTCCGGGCTTGATCTCGATCTCGTCGTCGACGGCGATCCGCCCTTGCGTTAGCGAGCCGCCGAGGACGCCACCGGTGAGATTCTCCCACGTCGTTCCCGGTCGATTGATATCGAACGAACGGGCGACTTGCATCCGCGCGTCAGCGTCCGGATCTCGATCCGGCGTGGGGATCTCCGATTCGATCGTTCCGATCAGAAGATCAGTATTGACGTCTTGTTGAGCGGATATCGGCACGATCGGTGCGTCCTCTGCGACCGTCCCTTCCACGAACGCTTCGATCTGTTCGTAATTTCGGACTGCTTGATCTCGGTCGACGAGATCGATCTTGTTCTGTGCGATGACGATGTTCTCGATGCCGATGATATCGAGCGCCATCAGGTGCTCTTCTGTCTGTGCGCGCGGAACCGGTTCGTTGGCCGCGATGACCAATACGGCCCCGTCCATGATCGCGGCACCCGAAAGCATCGTCGCCATTAGCGTCTCGTGTCCCGGTGCGTCGACGAACGACACCGTCCGGAGATGATCGCTTTCGGAGCCGTCCGGACAGGTTTCCTCGACGGTGTATCGCTCGGGTTCGTCGAGCCCCGGACACTCCCGAAACGTCGCGTCAGCGTAACCGAGGCGAATAGAGATGCCGCGTTTCATCTCCTCGGAGTGCTGATCCGTCCTCTCTCCCGAGAGCGCCTCGACGAGGGTCGTCTTCCCGTGGTCAACGTGGCCGACCAGCCCGATATTCACCTCCGGTTGTCGGTGTTTCTGTGTCATTTAGTAATGACGTGAATATCCACCCCTGCGACTGATAAACCTACTGTTCCACGTTTTGGCTATTGACGCTCTCGTTCTGGCTAACCGTCCGTTCGAGATACAACACGCTTAAAACGTGTCAGTACCCAAATCCATCCAATGACTCCATCAACCGCCGGCGAAGCCGGCACCGACCCCGCTTCGGGGGTCGTTTACGATCTTGCTCCCGGTTGTACCCTCGATGACGTCGAGGAAGGGGCTTTGTATCTCGCGACAGTCAACGGACTCGTTGAATACGGCGTCTTCGTTGACCTCTCCGAGCATGTGTCCGGACTCGTCCACGAATCGAAGCTCGACGGCGAATATAGCGTCGGCGACGAGATCGTCGTCGAACTCGTCGAAATCCGAGAAAACGGCGATCTCGGTTTCGAGGATGTCGATATGGATCCTCAGAACATCGAGTTAACGACGGTCGCCCACGGTGATCGCGTCGAGATCGCCGATCTCGCCGGACGAACCGGTGAAACGGTCCACATCGAGGGCGATATCGTCCAGATCAAACAGACCGCCGGTCCGACGGTTTTCTCCGTTCTCGATGGGACCGGTATCGTTCCCTGTGCGGCGTTCGAAGCGGCGGGTGTTCGTGCGTATCCCGAGATCGAACTCGATGATATCGTTCGAATAACCGGCACTGTCGATGCACACGACGGTGCGCCGCAGATCGAAGTAGAGCAACTCGCCCAACTCGATGACGGGGCCGAGCGCGACGTTCGTGAGCGTGTCACCGCGACTGTCGAGGAACGCGCTGAACCGGCTACCCCCGACCCGCTCATCGAGTGGCCGGCGTTCGAGAAGTTACACGAGGACCTCGAAGATATCGCTCGACGGCTCCGAACGGCCGTTTTGGAATCGCGACCGATCAGGGTTCGCCACCACGCTGACGGCGACGGAATGTGTGCAGCGCTACCGGTACAACGCGCCGTCGAAAGCTTCATTTCGGAGGTCCACGCCGACCCTGATGCGCCGCAGCATCTGTTCAAACGCTCACCGTCGAAGGCACCGTTCTATGAGATGGAAGACGTGACCCGAGATCTCAATTTCGCCCTCGAAGACGAGGAACGTCACGGTCAGCGACTCCCGCTGCTTTTCATGGTCGATAACGGCTCGACCGAAGAGGACACCCCTGCGTATCGTGCGCTTTCGCAGTACGATATCCCGATCCTCGTCGTCGATCACCACCATCCCGACCCGGACGCGGTCGGTCCGCTGGTCGAGGCGCATGCG
>SKKJ01000086.1 GCA_007121575.1 Natronomonas sp. | reverse complement strand
CAGCGGCATCCCGGTCAGTTTATTCAGATAGTAAATCCGCGGACATTGCACCCAACCGCGGATGTCCGTTACATCAACGAGAAAATCGGGTTCGACGACGACGGTTGATTCCCCTGTCGTCGAATATTGCGTCTCACCGTTAAACTCCCGCTCGTCAACGTCGGTGACGAGTAGTTCCATGCCCACCTCGAGGAGAGACGCTGTTTCAGTCCATTTCCCCCACAGCGTCACCTGTACGGGGGCGTCAGCACCACGGTTTGCTCGAACGCTCACTTCCGCGAGATCGCTGGTTCCACGACTGGTCTCGACCGTTCGTGGTTCCCGTACCTCGACGAGTGGACCGCGTATGTTCACGTTCGTTTCTGCGCCCTGGACGAAAAAACGCTATCGGTTACCTGATCCTCTGTACCGAGAAAAGCCGGCAAGCCGATAGCTTCTTTTCTCTCTTCGACGAAATAGCATGTATGCGTGTTCGCGACTGGCAGGATATCCTTGAAGACGTCGTCGAATCGGGCGCAGATCCGAGCGGTTGGCGCGCAGTTGCCGGTGACCGACGCGGTGGCGTTGGCGAAGATATGTTCCTCGGTCACCCCGCTGTCGGCGTTTTTCAGCTGAAAACGTTCGCCAAAAACCCCTTCGAAGTTCAGGGTGTCGGCTCGCGAGTCGCTCGAAAGATCGATGACGAACTCGAACCGCTCTTTCCAGTAGCTGAGAACGCTGGCCGGTTTGGCGTTAACCAGGGAATCGAAGACAAGGATGAAGCCAAAACGCGTGCGAAACAGCTTGAGACGGTTCTCGAAACACACGCGGATGCCCCGACGACCGGTGATGCGCTCTTTGAGGACGTGATGGACGCACTCGACAGTCCCGCGTTCGGACCGATGGAGTACGATATGTATGACCGCCCCGAGCGTCTCGAGAATCTCTCGGATACGTTCGAGGAAGCTGAAAAGCTTCTTACCTCGGAACTCGACGATCTCATCGAAGAGGATATCGGCCGCGGGTTCCACTGACGCTGTTAAATAATCTTGCGTAAGACGGTCCCGAATCCGGCTGCGCCGATTGCGAACGTAATGATTCCACCGATTCCGGTGAGCGTAAGCGCTCCGTTAATCGCCGCGCCGACGAGGAGTGGCTTCGCCCATCCGTCCGCGTGACCCACGAGTCGATCACCAATCGCGAGAAATGCGATCGCTGCTCCAACTGCCCAAAGTATGTATGCAGCGAATGCCAGCGGTATCGCAATGAAAATGCCGATTACGGTAACGATGAGTATCACGACCACGATCAGGAGAAGTACCAAACTAACGAGGCCGTATAAAAACGAGCCGACGGGTTCTTTCATAACATCATCCATTCGGCCACGGGTATACTCCGGGGCAACCGCGATGAGAATAGCTCCAACAATAAGTGTCGTTAGGAAGGCACCAATCGCGCTTCCCAGTAGTGACGTGATGCCGCTAGTTCCGGTACTGGGAGCGACCTCTGGTCCCATCTGTGCGAGTATGGAGGGTTCGATCGCGGAGACGAGTGCAAACACGTGTGCTATGGTCTCGCGCTGATATATAAACCCCTGCGGAATCAGTATCAGTGGTTTGAGGACTATCGCGGGCCTTCAGTACCCCATTCATCCAACGCGACTGCGAGCGCTGGTTCACTCTCTGCACGAGACTGCAGCGATTCTCCCTCGACGTACGCATCGACGGCCGCTCTAAGTGCACGCGCGCCGGCTTCAGTGCCGTCTGGATGTCCGTGAATGCCGCCGCCTGCTTGCACCATCACGTCCGTTCCGAGCGCATCGAGTAACTGATCCACGATTCCCGGATGAAGTCCACCACTTGCCACCGGCAATACGTCGTTGAGGCCGTACAGATCCGATCGAAGCCACTCGTTGATTCCCGCCGTGTCCTCGTTTTCGAGCTTTCCGAGCCCGGCCGTTCCGGTATGAATGTGATCGACGCCGACGAGTCTCGCGAACTGTGCGAGACAGCGCATCGAAACACCGTGTTGTGGTAGTCGGTCGAATGCAGCGTGCATCGCCCGATGGGCGTGGATCGCGAGATCGAGATCTTCAGTTCGTCGGCGAACCGTCTCGAGTGCGCTCCAGCCAGTCGTGATGATGTCAACCATCACGAATGACCCACCGTGATCGGCGACGAACTCCGCTCTGCGGACCATCTCGTCCGTTTCAGCGGTGATATTTATCAAATACTCTTTTTTCTCTCCGGTTTCGGCTTCCGCGCGCTCCGCGGCCGCTAGCGATTCTGTAACGCGTTCTTCAAACGGATTAAACGACTGGTCCGGGAGGTTTTCGTCGTCTTTCAGCAGGTCGACTCCACCGATCCACGCGTCATAGCCGACGTCGACGTGTTCGGCCGTCGACAGCCCCACTTTCGGCTTCGGGACGGTCGCGAGAGGGGGTCTGTCTCCAGCATCGAGAAGTTCGGTTCGGACCGACGAACCGTACTGTGGCCCGTGAAAGGACTTCGTGAGTGGTTCGGGCCATTCACAATCGAGCAGTCGAATCGTCTCGACGGCTTTCATGCCCAT
>SKKJ01000059.1 GCA_007121575.1 Natronomonas sp. | reverse complement strand
TCGTCGGTGCAGCAGTCGACGGAAGTGTGGGTTCAGAAACCGGCGATCCGCCGTCGGTTTTGGCTTTTTCATCGCGTTTCAACGAGGACTTGGCGGCGATCACCGTCGCGGAGATCTCCGCGTCGTCGGTGAGAACGAGCACCTCGTCGCCGCGAGCCAATCCCGTCGGCACGAACGCGTCGATCGAGACGGCTCGCTTGCCGCTCGGAACGCGTTTGGAGATCCCCGACAGCGGTGGGGCGGCGATAACCGTCGCCCGACCGCGTTCGTCGATGCTCACCGAGAGATCCGCCAGATCGAACTCGGTCCGCAGCCGTTCGGCGAACCGCGTTTCGAGTTCGGAGATCGGCAGGTCCGCGGGAAGCCGCCACTCGCCCGTTTTGATCTCCGTTCTGAGTTCATCCGGCACTGGTGGGTACCCTTCCATGTCGATGATCTCGCCGATCACCTCGATTTTCACCTCACCGCGCGAACCAACCAACTCGACGACATCGCTCGAAAGCGTCCGATCGCGGAGCTTCTGTAACGAGAGCCGTTTCGGAACCGACGCCCCCATCGCATCGCCCTTCGCGTGCGCATACAGGGCGATCATCAACACGACCAAAAGCGCGACGATAACCCGGGATCCCGACTCGAGAACGGTCGGATCGTTCAACGCGAGCAATCCGCCGTTGATGCCCGCGAGCGCCAACGCTAAGACGACGACACCGAACGCCGGAATCGAAACGCCGGTCACGTATTTGAACAGAAAGCCGAGCCCCCACGAGACGAGCGCGGGAAACATGCCCGTCAAGATACCCAGATAGATCCCAAAGAGGACCTCAACCGGAAGCGGTTGCGTCATGGGCGTACCGATATCGCCCACGGATAAACTACTGTCGCCATCACGTGACGCGTGGCAGTACGAGATGCATCCGACGAACGATGCGTTATTAATCAGGCGGCTGGAATCAACGCCTGTAATGGCGAGTTCGGTGAGAAAGAGCGAGCGAACGAGCGAGTCTCCAACGCTATTACGGACGCATGCGGCGATCTTGTTGACGACGATCGTCGCGATCTTATCGATCATCACCGGCATCGTCAATATCGGTTCGACGGAGGTATCCGGTCCGCTCGCCGTCTACGTTCCCGAAATCGCGGCTCGAACGGCCGGATTTACGGGAACCCTGACCGGGTTTTTCATGCTCGTGAGCGTCTATGGCCTCCGTCGTGGCTACCGAATCGCGTGGTATTCGGTGATCGTTCTGTTGCCGGTGACTGGAATCCAAGGGCTCGTCCAATCCAGTATTCTCTCGTTCCCGCTCGTGATGGCCTCGATAATCTCGATGCCTACAGTTATCCTCAATCGTCAGTTTTTCGATCGAACCGTCGATATGACGATGGCGCAGCTGGCGTCTCTCGCCGCGATCGTCGCCGTACAAGTGTACGGCACCGTCGGCACCTACGCGCTCCGGGACGAGTTTACGGAAGTAAATACGGTTCTCGACGCGTTTTATTTCACGCTCGTCACCGCCTCGACGGTCGGCTACGGCGACCTCACCGCAACCACCCAGTTCAGCCGACTCTTTTCGATGTCCGTCCTGCTGACGGGCGTCGCCAGCTTCGGTGTCGCGCTCGGTACCCTCCTCGGCCCCCTGATAGAAGCCCGCCTCGCAACCGCACTCGGAAACATGAGCGACAAACAACTCGACGTACTCAAGAATCACTACATCGTCACCGGTCACGGCGATTTAACGGAACCGATCCTCGAAACGCTCGACGGAAACGACGCCGTCGTCATCGTCCACGACGCCGACGACGCGAAGCGGCTCCGTGATCGCGGCTACGAAGTGCTCACCGCGGATCCGAGCGACGAAGAACCGCTCGAACGGGTCCACATCGAGCGGGCGCGCGCGCTGATCGTGGCGACGAACGATGACGCGCAGGACGCGATGACGGTGCTGACCGCCAGAGAACTCAATCCAGATCTTCGGATCGTCGCGGCGGCAACCGATCGCGAGAATATCCGAAAACTCCGCCGAGCGGGGGCGGATATCGTATTTAGCCCGTCCGTCTTGGGTGGACGGCTCCTCGTCGAATCCGCGTTCGGAAACGACAATCCGGAGCGGGTAATCGATCGAATGTTGGATATCGACTCCGGGAATTCGGCGCAAGACGAGTGACAAAATCGTGAGGTATGGTATCGCTACAGCGCGGTCGCCGCATCGAGCGCGATCCGGATTGCGCGATCCACGTTGTTTTTCGCTTTTTCCGGAAGCTCTTCGTCTTCGGTTTCGCCTTTCTGTGTGCCTTCGATCAGATTTCCGTCGACGGTGCAGATGGCACCGGCGGCGAGCCCCTTTCGCCGTGCGAGGGTGAAGATCGCCGCCGCCTCCATTTCGACACAAAGCAAACCGGCGTCGGACCACGCTCGAACGTACTCGTCGGTTTCAGCGTAGTACGCATCGTCCGTCGCAATCGGGCCGATATGAACGGGTGCCGATCGGGATTCGGCCGACTCGACCAGCGCCGAGAGCACTCCGTACTCGGGGACTGCCGGCACTTCTCGGTT
>SKKJ01000168.1 GCA_007121575.1 Natronomonas sp. | reverse complement strand
TCGCGACCTCGTTGATGAAGACGCGGGCGCGGGTGTTGCCGTAGACCTTACAGATCGTATCGACGACTTCGCCGCCGAAAGCCCCGACGCCGTCTTCATCCATCGTTCCCGCAACGAGTTGGCCGTCTTCGATGACGACGTCGTCACCCGCGGAGGAGCTGAACTCCAAGTTGAGCCCGTCGGGCAACAGCTCCGAGAAGAGCGACCGGCCCGTCCAGTACTCGAACCCTTCGTCGTCCGTTCCGTCGGCGTCCGGCAACTCGTCGATGCTCGTCGCCCGGAGCAAGTCGAGCGCCTGCGTCTCGTTGAACCGCGGGTTCTCGTGGGTGAGCAGATAGAGCCCGGAGATGTGGTCTTGGATCGCGCCGATGATGTTCTCGCCGAACCGCGGGCTGAGGATCTGCTCTTGAACGCGCATGAGGACGCGCGCTTCGGCGCGCGCTTCCTCGTTTTGCAGCGCGTGCATGTTCATCTCGTCGCCGTCGAAGTCGGCGTTGTACGGCGGACAGACGACGGTGTTCAGCCGGAACGTCTTATACGGCATCACGACGACTTCGTGCGCCATGATCGACATCCGGTGCAACGATGGCTGTCGGTTGAAGATCACGATGTCGCCGTCGATGAGGTGTCTGGCGACTTCCCATCCCGGCTCGACCTTCTCGGAGAGTTCCTCACAGTTCTTTTTCGTCACTTTCAGTCGGCGACCGTCCGGTCGTTTGACGTAGTTCGCACCGGGGTGCGCGTCGGGCCCGTTCGCGACGTAGCGACGAGCGTCCTCGAGGTTCCTGTCGTTCACGTTCATCGTCTGGGTCATCTCGGTCGCGACCCGGTCCGGAACGCCGACCTCGTTCAGACTGAGCGTCGGGTCCGGGGAGATGACGGTCCGTGCCGAGAAGTTGACGCGCTTTCCGGACAGGGAGCCACGGAAGCGACCTTCTTTCCCCTTGAGACGCTGACTGAGCGTCTTGAGCGGCCGTCCGGACCGGTGTCGTGCCGGCGGCGTGCCACTGATCTCGTTGTCCATGAACGTCGTGACGTGATACTGTAACAGCTCCCACAGGTCCTCGATAATGAGCTGTGGCGCGCCGGCCTCGCGGTTCTCCATGAACCGCTGGTTGATCCGAATGATGTCGACCAGCTTGTGCGTCAGGTCGTCCTCCGAACGCTGGCCGTTATCCAGCGTGATCGAGGGACGAGCCGTCACCGGCGGAACCGGGAGGACGGTCAGGATCATCCACTCGGGCCGCGACCGTTCGGAATCGATTCCGAGCGTCTCGATATCCTCGTCGGGAATCGCTTCGAACCGGTCGCGGATGTTGCTCGGCATCAGTTTATCCCCGCTGTAAGAGACGAGGAAATCCGACGCTGGCGCGCTTTCGAACCGACCGCCGAACGCGCCCGAGGAAGACATCTGCTCGCTGATTATCTGCAGCAGCGAGACGTGCTCGCGGCCGATCCGCTCGCTGTCGCCCGGACCCTGTCCGCTCATGAGCCGACTGATATCCGATACCGATATCGCGGCCGTCCCGGCCCACGTCGAGATCACGTCGTTGACCGTTTCGACGAGTTCGTCGAGTTCGATCTCGGTGCCGCCCTCTCCGCCTTCGAGCGCTTCGACGAGCAAATCGCGAACGTCGCTGTCCGGGACTGGCCCCTGTTCGAGATACGTCGATGGCTTCTCGTGGCTGATATCGTATTGCGCCGTCGGGTAGCCCTCTCGGTAATCGTCGTCTTCCGTACAGTACGGACAGTAATCGGCGTCTCTGGCCTGTCTGATCGCGGCTTTCAATACTCTCGATGGGTCTTCGCCGAGATCGCGCGTCCGCTCGAGTTCGTCGAGAAACTGCGTTCGTTTTCGTTCGGCCGCCTGCTCGGCCTTCTCTTGGGCGCTTCTGGCGTCTTCGGGGCTCACGAACCACGTTCGTGGCGGCGTATCCTCTCGCTCTTTGAAGTACTCGCGACGGTACTCTCGATCGGATGGATCCGCCAGCGTCAGTCGGCCGCATCCACGGCAGGTCCCTCGAAGCAGCCGTCGGATGAGCTTCGCGTGACCGACGTGAACCACGGGCGCGGCGAGTTCGATGTGGCCGAAGTGGCCGTTACACGATCCCGAGTGTTTCCCGCACGTCTTACATTCGAGTCCGGGATCGATGACGCCGAGTCGAGGATCCATCAGCCCCATGTCGATCGGGAACCCGTCGTCGTCGTAGGTGTCGGCTGTGATGATTTTCGTGGCCGACATGTTTCGATACTCCTCGGGGTCCATCAGCCCGAAACTCAGCGAGCCGATCTCTTTCGGTGTTTGTCCTTGCATCATACAGCGTCCTCCAATTCGATTCGGGGGGCGATCCCCAGCGCTTTCATCTCATCGAGCAGCAATTTGAACGCGTAACTCATCTCGACTTCGTGGACGTCGGTCTCCTCGTCGCAGTTCGGACAGTACACGCGTCGCTGTTCGACGTTCTCGACGGCGCTCATTCCACACTGCCCACAGACGTAGATGTCCTCGCGATCGGATTCATCGAGCAGCCGCTCTTTCAGCGTCATGGCCGCACCGTG
>SKKJ01000034.1 GCA_007121575.1 Natronomonas sp. | reverse complement strand
CCGGTGGTACTGATGTGCAATAACAATCAGTGGGCGATTTCCGCACCGGCCGAGAAACAAACGGCCGGTGGTACTGATGTGCAATAACAATCAGTGGGCGATTTCCGCACCGGCCGAGAAACAAACGGCGAGCCGAACTTTTGCGGAGAAAGCGGATGCGTACGGTTTTCCGGGCGTCAGAGTCGACGGGATGGATCCACTCGCGACCTTCGAAGTCGTTTCTGAAGCCATTGAGAGAGCGAGAGATCCCACCAAAACACCGCCGGAGGGGACAGCCGGTCGAGCAACGCGCCCGACGCTTATCGAGGCGGTCCAGTATCGGTTCGGCGCGCACACGACAGCGGATGATCCTACGGTGTACCGGGAAGACGAAGAGGTCGAGCGCTGGAAGCGTTGGGATCCGATCCCTCGAATGGAGACCTTCCTCCGAGACCGTGGAACTCTCGATGACGAGACGATTGATGCGATCGGAACGGAGGTCACGGAGACGGTTGCCGAAGCGATTGAGGTCGGATCGGATGTGGAGCCGAACCCGGACGATTTATTTGAGTATGCCTATGCGGAACTTCCAGAACGCGTGAAAGATCAGCGCGCGTATCTCCGTCGGCTTCGTGAGGAGTATGGTGACGAGGCGCTTTTAGAAGAGCACTGACTGGGACAAAGACTAGTTCGTCGTCGTTATCTCGATCACGTCCCGGTGGGATAACTCGTGATCGGCACCGATCTGCCGGCCGGATCGGACGTCATGTGCGTGGAGGTATCCATCACCGATATCGGTGTGGAGAAAGTACGCGAACTCTTCGGCGGTCGAGCCGCCCGGGAAAACGAAACAATCCTGTAGAAACGTCCCGTCGTCTTGAGGTTTTCTTGCCCCGGGAAAGACTGCAACAGCGCCCAACTCATCAAATAACGCCGTCTCGATCGCTTGTTGCACACCAGTTCCTCCAAACGCATCGAGAAACGCTTGAATCTGCTCGAGTCCAGCCCGTTTTTCGTCCGGAAGCTCACCCGATATCTCGAAGTCACCGTCTCCCGGCCGATATGTGAGAACGCCCGATTCGTGACCGTTTTTGAGCGCCTTTTCGGCGTGTGCTGAAACGGGAATTATCGTTAAGTGCGCATACTCTGGATCGGCCGTGATATCCTCGTAGTTTTCTCGAGCGGCCTCGGTATCAGCTTTGTTCGCCGCGATAACCATCGGCTTGGTTCGAATGCGAATTTCACGTGCGAGCGTTTCTCGATCCGAGTCAGACCACATGTCCGGATCGAGTTCGAGATCGAGCGAAAGAATCACCTGCTTGAGTTCTTCCTCCGAGATACCAAATGCGGACATCTGTTCGGCCAGGTCGGCTTCGATCGCTTTCTCTTCGCCGGCGTATCCGGAACGATAGCGTTCGATACCCTTCCGTAAGATGCCGAGATACCACATATCGAGTTCGTTTTCGAGAAATTCGATGTCGTCTCGAGGGTCGTGACTATCAGTCGGCTCACCTTGTAGATCGGTCTTTCCAGTAAAATCAACGACGTGGATCAACACGTCGGCTTCGTTGAGATCGGTCAAGAACTGATTTCCGAGGCCTTTCCCCTCGTGAGCACCGGGAACGAGCCCCGCTACATCGACGAGTTTAGCCGGGACGAAGCGAACTCCATCGGCGCAATAACCGTGATTCGGGGTACAGGTATGTCCGAATTCAGGGGCCGCACAGTCGACACGCACGTATGCCTCACCAACCGTTGGATCGATCGTCGTAAACGGGTACGCACCTTCGGGGACATCGTTCATCGTCGCCGCATTAAAAAACGTGGATTTTCCGACAGACGGCTTCCCCACGAGGCCGATTTTATAACTCATTGTCTCAACGAAGTCAAAGAACCGCTAAAGGGTTGTCAAACGATGCGTCGGTGCGTGTATCTCACACACAAGGACAGTTCAGTGAATCAATCGCACTATCGACCGGCGTATGAGACACGGTCACACGCCTCCCGCATCTTTTTATTATGCCCAGCACGTATGGTATTTGTGAGTGAAGAAACAGGGCGTCGAAACCTTCGAATGCCCAACGATGACGAGCTCTTCGCCGTGGTCACACAACACGATGGGGGGAACCACGTCCGTGTACAGTGTGAGGACGGCAAAAGCCGAATGGGCCGGATCCCCGGCCGTATGAAGTATCGCGTCTGGATCAATGAGGGCGACACCGTCCTCGTCGAACCGTGGGATTGGCAAGACGAAAAAGCGAACATCGAGTGGCGCTACGACAGCCAAGACGCCGAACAGCTCCGCCGCGAAGGTCACATCGACTAATTCGACGCCTTTTCGACGAGACGTACGTGCGGATCAGTATCCGACCACAGGGAGCGCCGCTGCCAACCGATTTCTGCGAATCGATCAGACGTATTTGACTTACAGAGTTATCTGCTCGACAGTAACCCGTATTGACCGATGGAAGCCACCGCTGTTGAACGTGAAAACAAAATCGAAATATACTCTGTTACGATTCGATTATCGCGTTGAAACGGGCCGGGATTACAGCCGAACGACGTTTTTCGCGCGTGGGCCCTT
>SKKJ01000253.1 GCA_007121575.1 Natronomonas sp. | reverse complement strand
TTGATCTTGACGGCGTTCGCGATCGCCGGATTCCTCTCGTTCGATTACGGCACGTTGGTCGGCTCGGGACTGCCGGCCGAACAGGCCGGCGTCGCACCGCTCGCGACCGGCGGCTACGGTGCGATCTTGCCCGCGACGGCGCTCGTGTTCGTGTCGTTCCTCGGGTATGCGAAGATCGCGACCGTGGCCGAAGAACTCAAGAACCCGGGTCGAAACCTGCCGATCGCGATCATCGGCAGCGTCGGCCTCGTCACCGTCCTCTATGCGATCCTCGTAACGGTCATGCTGGGCGTCGTCTCGTGGCCGGAACTCAGTAATGACGCGCCGGTCGCACAGGCGGCCCAACTCGCGTTCCCAGAGACGATCGGACCGATAAGCGGTGTCGCGGGGGCAGCCGCCGCGATCATGACGATCGGTGCGTTGCTCGCGACGGCGTCGTCGGCGAACGCCTCGATCCTCTCGTCGGCGCGGATCAACTTCGCGATGGGACGGGATAAGATCGTCACGAACTGGCTCAACGAGATCCACCCGAACTACGCGACGCCGTACCGGTCGATCCTCGTGACCGGCGCGATAATCGTTCTGTTCATCGCGCTTTTGGGTCGATCGATCGAGATCCTAGCGCAGGCTGCGAGCGTGCTGCATCTAATCGTGTACGCGCTGATGAACGCGGCGCTGATCGTCTTCCGAGAAGCCGATGTGCCGGACTACGATCCGGAATTCAGGGTTCCGCTGTATCCGTTCACGCCGATCGCGGGCATCGTCCTCTCGTTGGGGCTCGTCGGCTTCGTCGGCGGCGTCGAACTCGCCTTATCCGCGCTTTTCGTCCTCGGATCGATCGCGTGGTACTTCCTGTACGCGCGCGACAAAACCGACGAAGAGGGACATCTGGTCGAGTACATCCGATCTCGCGGTGATGAGATGCCGGACGCGGTCGTCGATGCGGCGGATGCGGTCGCGCCGAGCGGAACGGGAAGCGATACGCCGACGGTCATGGTCGCGCTGGCGAACCCCCGGACCGAGTCGGCGCTGATAACGATCGCCGGTGCGCTCGCGAAACAACAGGACGCGAAGGTGTTAGCGACGCATATCGTCCAAGTACCCGACCAGACACCGCTCGCCGTCGCGGCCGAAAACGAGCAGTTGAAAGCCAACTCGGAGGAGCTGCTCGAGGCGGCGAAGGGAAGCGCCGAATCGATGGGCGTCGAGGTCGAAACGAAAACCGTGCTCTCACACAGAGGAATCGAAGAAATTTTCGATGCCGCTCGGACGAACGATGCGTCGACCGTCCTCATGGGATACGGTGGGACCAGACTCGCCGGCGGCCGTGTCGAGGGTGCGATCGATGAACTGGCCCGCGATCTGCCGTGTGATTTCCTCGTCTTGAACGAGCGGGAGTTCGATCCGTCCAGCGTGCTCTTGCCGACTGCGGGTGGGTACTCCTCGGAGCTCTCCGCGACGGTCGCGAAAGCGCTTCGAGAGACGGTCGGTTCGGAGGTATCGATATTGTACGTCGCTGAAGACGGTGATGTCGAAGCGGGCGAAGCGTTCATCACCGAGTGGGCGGCGGAGCACGGCCTCGAAGACGCGAACGTATTGGTCGAAACCGGCGATGTCGAGGCGGCGATCGCGGAGCATGCGGCCGAACACAGCCTCGTCGTAATCGGCGCGACGGGTCGCGGACTGCTTTCGCGAATCGTCGGTGGATCGCTCACGTTGTCGGTGCTCGAAGACCTCGATACGTCCGTCTTGATGGCCGAACGACCGAGAAAGCGATCGCTGCGCGAACGGCTGTTCAGCAGAGAGTAGTCAAAGATCTCGACAGCCGGGATTTATTGAGAAGGCTCACGGGAAGCGACGGGCGGATCAGACCGTTCGGTTCTCGAACTTCGATCGGATTTTATCGATCTTCGGCTGGGCGTGGAACTGACAGTAGGCGTTGGTTGGATTCTTTTCGAAGTAATCCTGGTGATACTCCTCGGCTTCATAAAACGTCTCCAGCGGTTCGAGTTCGGTGACGATGTCGTCGTCGTACTCCGCGTTGAGTTCGTCGATGAACGCGTCGGCTCGCCGGCGCTGGTCGTCGTCGTGGTACAGGATGATGGAACGGTACTGGGTTCCGACATCGGGACCCTGCCGATTCCGCTGTGTGGGGTCGTGGATCGTGAAAAACGCCTCCAAAAGCGCGTCGTAGCTGATCTGTTCGGGATCGTAGGTTATCTGAACGACTTCCGCATGCCCCGTTTCCCCGGAACAGACCGCTTCGTAGGTCGGATCGGGAGTGTGTCCACCCGCGTACCCAGAGGTCACTGATTCGACACCCGACAGCTGTTCGAGCGCCGCCTCGACACACCAAAAGCAGCCGCCGCCGAACGTCGCGTTGTGTGGTTCCGTCATATTCGGTCGTTGGGGCCACAGAGGCATTAACCTCATGCGCGTTGGATACATCGAGCATATCCCAAGAACTGCAACAGGGGAATACATCTTTAGGGCCTGAAATCGAGTTCTGTTGTATGTACGATCGAATCTTACTCCCAACGGACGGAAGCAAGGCCAACACACGT
>SKKJ01000169.1 GCA_007121575.1 Natronomonas sp. | reverse complement strand
GCGACGATCAACGCCGGCTCACGGAGAACGATTCCGACGGCAGCAGCGAACAGAACGGCTCCGGTAAATCCCACCCATCGTTTCGTCTCGATCCGGTTCACGACTCTATCACCGCCGTGATCGCTTCGATCGTTCTGTCGGCACCGACCGCCGAGATATCGACTCGCCCGAAAAACGCCTTGACCCGGAGCTGTGGCGGGTAGGGTTGGTCCTTCGCGAGAAAGCTCGCCGCGACCGGATCGTCAGTCCACGTGCCGTCGTCGACGGCCCGCTCTGCGGTCGTCGGATCGTATCCCGCGTGGATGATAAGCGACCGAATCGCCGCGTTTCGGATCCGGTCACGAATGTGTTGTTGTGGACCTCGGACTCGCCGTTCGATCGAAATCGTTTCCAGACGCCTATCGAGGTCATCCCCTGGTGTCGACGCTTGATATCGACGCTCTGGGTCATCGAACTCACTCAGCCGTCGCGGGGTTTCGTGTCGGCGATTCAGGTGGTATACGCCGATCACACCGGCGATAATACCGAGAAACGTCACGAAGAGATATCCAAGATCGAACATTCCTGCGATCCCACGATCGAGGATCGCGATGAATCCGAGAATAACTCCGGCGATACCCGCGATGAGCACCGGTCGCATCAGCGACCCTCCGAACTCGAACTCGAATCCAGCGTTCCGTATTCGTCCTCGACGCGCCGTAATGCGGCCACCGCTCGTTCCTCTCGTTCCGCCGTCGGTGTTTCGCCACCGTAGCGGACCTCTTCGAAGAGCCGTCTGAGCTCTGCGATATCGTCCGGTTTCATCCCGGCTTCGACGGCCGCTCGCTCGAACATTGCGGGCGTCGTCGTTTCGGGTGATTCGAGCTCCAGCGCATCTGTCATGGCCTCCCACGCGCGAAAGACCTCGTTATCCACCGCGGCATCGGCGGCGATCCGGTCTGCGGCCGTCCCGGCAGCGTGTGCCACGGCTGCGATATCTGGTCTGATAACCGGTTGATCGGGTGATTTCGCCGCCTCGGTGTAATCATCGCCGCGGCTCGCGAGTACCATCGCGACGGCACCGAGTAACGCGATCACGATCAGCACGTACACGACGAGCGTCGGCGCCGAGATCGAAACGCCGCTGGCCTCGCCGGCCCCACCGCCACCCAACAGCGGGATCTGTGTCTCGTTTGTCGGCGAGGACGGCGTTGGAAATCCCGTCTCATCGCTTTCGGAACTTTCGAGCGGGTCGCCACAAAACGCGAAGAGCACCCACGTGATTCCGACCGGAATCGCCAACACACCGCAGACGACGAGCGCCGAAAACGGCTCTCTGGTATCGTGATAAATGTACGCAAAGACCCCGGCGAAGACCAGAAATATCGCGGCGATCACCAGTGGGTGCTGCAGTATCGGATAGCAAAGCGGACCGATGTCGCCGGCGAAATCGCCGGGGAGCAGTGGTCCGGTCCCGGAACCGCTTCCGACTCGGTCGGCTGCCGTGCCGCTCCCGAAGCCGCTTCCGCCGTCACCACCGCCGACGGACACGGCCGTATCTAACGTGGCGGCCGCCGCCCCGAGCGCGACGATCGCAAGAAGACTGATGCAGAGGGTGACAACGGTCTCGCGATCCACGCTCTCTGATAGCGGAAGACAGCGTATAGGGGTTTCGTCGCTCTGTTATACTGACGAACGGAGGACCTTCTCGTCCCCAGAGGTGTCTCAAATTCCCGATTGCATCTGCTGTTCGACCGCATTTAGTATCCGAGTGCCAGCACGCGATTGAGCGACAGCGCACAGAAGACGATCAAAAGCAACACCGCGAGCATCCCGAACGAGACACCCCAGCCGAACAGGTCCGCTAACACGCCGGTTGTTACCGAACCCAGGGCTGCGAGACTTCCGTAGACGCTTCGTATGAGGCCGAACCCAGTTGCACGCTCCTCAGCAGCGAGCGCGTCCATAAACCGCGGCAAGAGCGCCGAACCGAAACCGAGACCGGTACCGATCAACAGAATCGCCGCCCCGAGTGCGAGCCAGCCCGGAACCGTGATCAAGAGCAGAAAGCCGGTCGCGGCGAGCACCATACAGCCAGCCGTCGCGAGATCACGACCGTAGTGATCCGAGAGCCAACCGACACCGACCTGTGTCGTTGCCTGAACCACGAAGTAGCTGCCGAAGACGATCGCGGCGAGTTCCGTCGATTGCCCGCGATGAACGACGAGGAACGTCGGGAGAAACGATGCGGTCGCTTGCCAAACGAACGTCCCGAGAACGGCGAGAACGACGGGGAACGCGATTTTCGGACGTCTCAGAAGATCTGCGACCGTTTCGAGCTTGAACTGTTCGCGCATCGGTCGATCCGGTCGACGGGGTTCGGTCGGCTGGACCTGCCAGACGAACATGACGAACACCGGGATGGCGATTATCCCACCGAGCGCGACCGCGGGTCGCCAGCCGTATCGAACGCCGACCCATGCCGCCACGGGTGGAGCAAGCAATCCAGCGATCGGTCCCCCGAGGTTGTGCACCCCGATTGCGGTCCCAAGGTTGTCGTAGGTGCGGGTCAAAAGAGAGGTCGCGACGCTGTAATG
>SKKJ01000295.1 GCA_007121575.1 Natronomonas sp. | reverse complement strand
CGGTTGATGCGCGCGTCTCGCTGGGACCGTATGCACTTCACGCCGATCAAGCAATTACCGTCGCCCACAACTACCTCGATACGGACGGGTTCAACACGTACTGATCAGTAGATACTTATCGAATACCACCGAGTGTCCCGTTTATGGTCCTTGCGGATATCTCGTTCGAGACGTTGGTCGTTTTTTCGGTGATCGGCGTCGCGTTGGTGCTGTTCGTTTCGGAGTTGATTCCGAACGACATCACCGCCATCGGTATCATCGTTGCACTCGCCGCGTTGGGTCCAACGATCGGGATAACCGCACACGATGCGATCTCTGGATTTGCGAACCCGGCAACCGTTACGATTGTCGCGATGTATATGTTGAGTGCGGGTATTCAAAACACCGGCGTCGTCCAACGGTTGGGGATCTACCTCGCGAAGTTTACACGGGGGAACGAAAATCGGGCGCTGGCGGCAACGATAGGAACAACCGGTCCGCTCGCAGGTTTCGTGAACAATACACCGATCGTTGCGGTATTTATTCCGATGATTACGGATCTCGCCGAACAGAGTAACATATCACCCTCAAAGTTGTTATTACCGCTCTCTTACGCGGCGATTCTTGGCGGAACGCTCACGCTCATCGGTACATCCACGAACATTCTCGCAAGCGACCTCACACGACAGTTGATCCCCGGTCGAGACGGGATCGGTATGTTCGAGTTTACGTCACTGGGTGTTATCATTCTCACCGTCGGCATAGTGTATCTCATGACGATCGGACGGCGACTCACCCCTGCACGAATCCCCGTGGATTCCGATCTCGTCGAGGAGTTCGGTCTCGAAGATCACCTTGTACAGTTACACGTTCGCGAGCAATCGCCGATCGTTGGCCTGAGTGTCAGCGAACTCGAAGAACACAGCGAACAAGCCATTAAAATCCTTCAGATCCGCCGTGGCGAGTCCGTATATGCAGCACCGTATACGGATCAACGGGTCGAACCGAACGATCAGCTGATCGTTAACGGAACAGTACAAGCGATAAACCGATTTCGAGAAGCCAACAACCTCCGACAGCATGTTCGGAAAGCGGTCTCCGAAGAAACGTTCGAGAACGCGCCAACCCGGAACGTACTCGCCAAAGCAGTCGTCCCGGATGGCTCAGGATATGTCGGGGAAACACTGGGTGAAGCGAGACTCGAAGATTTCCATCGGACGACCGTTCTCGCCGTTCGGAAGGACGGAACGCTGATTCGACGAGCGTTACAGAGCGTGAAACTCGACCCAGGAGATGTTCTGTTAATCAGACTGCCCCCAGAGGCGATCGAGTATTTCACCGACTCCGGCGATTTATTAATCACGGATGAACTGGCCTACGACCGACTTACAAGTCCGGACCTCGATACGATCGCGCCGCTTTCTTCGAAGACACCGATCGCGATCGCGATCTTGGTGGGCGTCGTAGGGACGGCGGCACTCGACATCGTTCCGATCGTGATCGCCGCCCTCGGTGGCGTCGTCACTATGGTCATTACTGGGTGTCTCTCGCCATCTGACGCATACGATGCGGTTTCGTGGAACATAATATTCCTGTTGGCGGGTGTCATTCCGCTCGGATTAGCCCTCGAAACGACGGGCGGAGCAGCGCTCATCGCAGAGGGTCTCGTCGCGACTGAAGCTGTCCTCCCGCTGTTTTTCGTCATGCTGTTGTTTTATGTATTAACCGGACTGCTCTCGAACGTGATCACCCCGGTAGCGACGACAGTACTGATGATCCCGATCGCCGTCGATGCGGCCGGGCGGATGGGTGCGGATCCGTTTTCGTTCCTGCTCGCAGTGATGTTCGCCGCCGCAACCTCGTTTATGACTCCGGTGGGGTATCAAACGAACCTGATGGTTTACGGCCCGGGAGGATACAAATTCATGGACTTCGTCAAAGTCGGTGGGCCATTACAGATGTTACTCGCTGTCGTAACAACGGTCGGAATCGCTGTTATCTGGGGAATCACGTAGCGAGTGAGCGAAATCGTTTGTCTGCTTTTCGTCTAAAGACACAGCCAGCCGAAACACAGAACAAACCGGTGTGAGAACGGTTGATAATGGTATTCGATGTGACGATTGACGCCGTTGCGGACGTCGTGCTTTACTCTTCGGGCGAATCGTTACGTCGGACAACGAGCACGGGTCCGATGGATGCGGACGCCACTCTCTCAGCCTCATCGCCGAAGACGAGCGCTCGAAGCGATGGGGCTTTCTCGCCGATAACGATCACATCGTGATCAAGTGCTGTCTCAAGCAGCCCGTCAAACGGATCGAGATCTACAGTGAGTTCCGTTCGAACCGTAATCCCGACTTGGCGAAGCCGTTCAGCCGCGGCTTCGAGACGATCAGCGACCGCCGTTCGGTTTTTTTCACTCGCCGTGGCGAAGAGTGTAACGCCGATTTCTCTGCCGCCGATGAGCGTCGTAACGAACTCCAAGATTCGATCGTGATCCACGTCGCCGGACAACGAGACGAGGAGTCGATCCACGTCACCAGTTACGCTCGAAATCGCGAACGCGCTTGCATCGATCTCCCGAGATACACGATCGATCGTCTGCTTTTTATCGTGGGTGAAGACGAGTCG
>SKKJ01000226.1 GCA_007121575.1 Natronomonas sp. | reverse complement strand
CCGGACGAAGATGAAGACGATGAAGAGGAGATGCCGGATGACGAGGATGACGAAGACGACGAAGATGAAGACGACGAAGACGAAAACGACGAGAACGACTCGTAATTCGTCCTCCGCGTAACCGAAGCGGCTGCTTCGCGGAGACACCCCCTTGGTGTCATTTTTATTTTCCCGGAAACGTATCTCACACCAGATACTGCGTCTGAAGGTCCGTACATCCCGGCAGTTTGAACCCAGACCCCATCGAACGGGCGTGTATGAGTACACTCCAGATCACGAACGGCAGAATACTGCGTCCCGACATGACAGTAGAAAGCGCGGACATACTGGCCGATCGCGAAACGGGACGTATCGTCGAGGTCGGTGACACCGCCACGGGTGATGAAACGCTTGACGCGTCCGGACAACTCGTCATCCCAGGGCTCGTTAACGCCCACTGTCACGTTGCGATGACGCTGTTGCGTGGCTATGCCGACGATAAAGCGCTTGATGCGTGGCTTCGAGAGGATATCTGGCCGACTGAAGCCGCGTTAACGACCGACGATATCGTTGTCGGAACTCGTTTGGGGGCCGTCGAACTTTTGAAAAACGGTGTGACGACGCTCGGTGAGATGTACTTCGAGGTATCAGAGATCGCGGAGACTCTCGCCAACGCAGGGATGCGAACTCGAATCGGACACGGAATCATTACCGTCGGGAAAGACGAAGCCGATGCGCGAAGCGATTTCGAGACCGGACTCGAGGTCGCCAAAGAGCTCGATGGTGCCGCTAACGGGCGGATCAAAACCGCGCTGATGCCACATTCGTTGACGACCGTCGCCGGAGCGCTTCTGGAAGAGTACGTCCCGCAGGCACGAGACGCAGAGATCCCGCTGCATTATCACGCCAACGAAACGCGCGATGAAGTCGATCCGATCGTCGACGAACACGGAATGAGGCCGCTCGAATACGCCGACGAGCTCGGAATGCTCGGGTCAGGAGATTTCATCGCTCACGGCGTCCACACGGATCGAACGGAGATCGAACTGCTCGCCGAACGCGGCGTCGGTGTCGCCCACTGTCCGGCTTCGAATATGAAGCTCGCGAGCGGGATCGCCCCGATTCAATCGATGCTCGATGCGGGCGTTTCGGTCGGGATCGGCACCGACGGAGCAGCATCGAACAACGATCTCGACGCGTTCGATGAGATGCGGGACGCAGCGATGGTCGGCAAACTCGAGTCGGACGACGCCGCTGCCGTCGCTGCGCCCGACGTCGTCCGGGCGGCAACACGAGGCGGCGCAGAGCTACTCGGTTTTGACGCCGGTCGGATCGAGGAGGGTGCACTGGCGGATTTCGCCGTCATCGATCTCGAAAAGCCGCATCTCACACCGGCGCACGACCTCGTCAGCCACCTCGCGTACGCGGTTCGTGGTTCGGACGTGAAACACACGATCGTCGGCGGCGAGATCATCGTCGAAGACGGAGAGATCCGAACGCTCGATGGAGATGCAGTTCGACGAGAGGCTCAAAAACAAGCCGACGCACTGATCGCTCGGGCGGAAACGAACCGTTGAATAGCCGGGGAAAGCGACCAGACAGCGGCGACACACGCTTCGTTCGGTAGCGTTTTCCCGGCGACGCCCGTCACACGTGGTATGAGCCATCCGACGATCACCGATCAGCTCGAAGATCCGGCCGACGCTCGCGAATCCGGCCGGAAGAAGATCGAGTGGGCGCGCCAGCACATGCCGATTATGAATTCGATCGCCGAGGAGTTCGACGAAGAGAAGCCGCTCGAAGGCGAGGTCGTCGCCATGGCGATGCACGTCGAAGCGAAGACCGCGGTGCTGACCGAAGTCATCGCCGAGGCCGGCGCGGAAGTCGCGATCACCGGCTGCAATCCGCTGTCCACACACGACGATGTGAGCGCGGCGCTCGACGACAACGAGTCGGTTACGTCGTACGCGAAACGGGGCGTCGATGACGAAGAGTACTACGCGGCCATCACGGCCACACTGGATCACGACCCGACGATCACCGTCGACGACGGCGGCGATCTCGTGATGGCGATTCACGAGGAGTATCCCGAGCTCATCGAGTCCATCATCGGCGGGTGCGAAGAGACGACGACCGGCGTTCACCGCCTGCGCGCGATGGACGCGGACGGCGCGCTCAAATACCCGATGTTCGCCGTCAACGACACGCCGATGAAGCGGCTTTTCGACAACGTCCACGGCACCGGGGAAGCCTCGCTGTCGAGTATCGCGATGACGACGAATCTCTCGTTCGCCGGCAAGACCATCGTCGTCGCCGGCTACGGCTACTGCGGGAAGGGTGTCGCGAAGAAGGCGAAGGGCCAAAACGCCCACGTGGTCGTCACCGAAGTCGAACCGCGCAACGCGCTCGAGGCTCACATGGAAGGCTATGAGGTCTGTCCGATGACCGAAGCCGCCGAAAAAGGCGATATCTTCGTCACGACGACCGGGAACCGCGACGTGATCGTCGAAGAGCACTTCGAGCGGATGTCCGACGGTGTCGTCCTCGCCAACGCCGGACATTTCAACGTCGAGATCGATCTAGACGGTGTCGTCCTCGCCAACGCCGGACATTTCAACGTCGAGATCGATCT
>SKKJ01000105.1 GCA_007121575.1 Natronomonas sp. | reverse complement strand
TACGTCCTTTCACCTAGCGAGCGCCGTGAACGTTCCGACTACCGGCGCTCCTCGCGATCGGTTATCGAACCCCTCGCTCGTGATCTCGCGCTCGATGCTCGCTTATCAGCTGATCGATCTGCGCTCGTTTCTGTTCGTGGCGTCGGTCCTTGGCTCGCTCGTGCCACTGCTCGATCACGGCATCGACTTCGTTTTCGCGCGCGACAGCGAGTTCGTCGACCTCTTGAATCGTCACGTCATCGGCGGGGCCGACCGGCACCTCGCTCTCGAAGAGGACCTCATCCGCCTGCTCTGAGAGCTTTCCGTCACGGAGTACGACACGGGGTTCATACTCCGATAACAGCTCTGCGGTTTGACGACCCGCGCCGCTTGCGTCTCGCAGATATACCACATCTCCCGTGGCGATGCCGTAGGACTCGTCCGCCCGCTCAATCGCCCCTTTGGTGAACTGCTCGATCGGTTTCACCGGGACCAACCCCTGCTTTTTCTCCGCCACGTCGGCGAAGTTCGAGTGATCGAGCTTCCACAGCTCTTTGAGCCGTTCGAGCTTTCGATCGAGCGTTTCGTTCTCGTCCTTCACGTCGGCGAGTTCCCGTTTGAGTCGCTCGTTTTCGCGTTCGAGTCGGGTGATCTCTCGACGCTCTCTCGCCTCACGCCGTTCTTCGCGACGCGCTTCGGAGAGCTCCGATTCCAGGGAATCGATCCTGTCGTCCTTCGCTGCGACGTCCGATTTCAGATCGTCGACGTGCGATTCGAGCCGGTCGATCCGACCTTTGAGCCGCTTTATCTCCTTTTCATCCGCCGTGAGTTCGCGTGGATCGTGTGTGTCCGCGGACTCTTCACGCTCGTCATCGTCCGTTAGCGCATCGAGGGCGGCTTCGACGCTTTCTCCGCCGGCGACGACGCGAGCGATCACCTCTTCGCGCTCGAATCGGGGTGGGACCTTCGCACTGATGCGCTCGAATTGGTCCTCGTGATCATCGAAGGCGAAGAGCGCGGCTGCCATCGCATCCCGTTCGTGATCGTTGTCGTACGCCTCCTCGCGCGTTCGATGAAGCTTTCTATCGACCGGCAGGTCCCGCTCGGGAATCCACCCGGCCGCGTCGAAACTACGCCTGATCTTTTCCACCGTTTCGGGCATGGGTTCGACGTCGGCCGCGACGATAACCGGCCGGCCGTGTTCGATGACCCATTCGATGACCTCGGCCGTATCGGCCGTCCGACTCGACCATACGTCGAGGACGGTCCCGTCAAGGTCCGTCAGCGCGACGGCCGTTGTCGTTCCCGGATCGATCCCGACGATGACTCGATCGCGACGCGTGACGAGTGGTCGGTATTCGATCCCGTCCCGGCGCTCGCGTTCTATCTCGATGCGGATATCACCGGTTCGACGGGCTGAAACCGGAATCTCGGTCGGTTTCGCTTCGACTTCGAAACGGGCTTGCGAGTAACCACCGTATTTCTCAGTGACGTCCTTTTCGTACGTTAACGCGGCCTCATCGAGCGACCGTTCGACCTCTCTGCTCGCCCGCTTGACAGATCCGTGGATTCGACGGGTGAACCGATCCTCGCTCCAGCCGCCGCTTCCGGTCGATCGACCGCGCGAAACTTTTATCTCGGTCGTGTTGGTGAACGCGGAGACTTCGTAGCCGACGTTTCGGGCCGCCAGCCGGGCTGCGGCTTCCGCCTCGCGCATCGGCTCTTTGCCGTAGGGAACGCCGTGCCGGGCGGCAACCCGCGAAAGGGGTTCCGGCCGCTCATCCCCCGTCACCTGAACGAGCTTCGTCTCTGACGGGAGCCGTCGAAGCAAATGAACGAGCGCGCCCTTATCCTCGGCCAACTCGAACGTGTTATCCGTTGCGACGACCGCCGGTTCTTCGCTGTCGATCCGTCGAAGGAGCTTCCGTCGCGAGACGACGTCTCGGTCGATAGTCTCTCCATCGTAGGTGACGACCGCATAAGAGGGTGAATCGCCCCGCACGTCGCCGCTTTGGATATCGACGCCGAAGATGCGGTCATCGAGGGCGTTCGTTCGCGTACTCACGGTCAGTTAATACGGCTCCGTCGGACATAAACCCCGTGACGGGGCCCCATCTGTGGGGCAATATCCGCCGTTGATCGCTTGGTTCTCACCGATTGAGTCACTCATGACCGGCGATCGGGACGGGTTCGTACGGTCCTTCGAGATACGATAAATCACTTTTAGAGAGTGTAATCTCGGTCGCTTCGACGATGTCGTCAAGATGGTCTACCTTCGTTACCCCGACTATTGGGACATCGACCCACTCTTTGTGAAGCAACCACGCGATAGCGATCTGTGCCATCGACACCCCGTTGTCATTGGCGAGTTCTTCGACTCGTTCATTGATCTCGATACCTCCGTTGTCCGGATAGGGTCGACGTCGAAGACTCGAACTCGTCTTCCCACGAGTGGTGGCATGCATCTGTTCGTGTGGTCGCGCAAGGAATCCACCAGCCAGCGGTGCCCATGGAATCACCCCAATACCGTTTTTCGAACAGAACGGAAGCATCTCGCGTTCCTCTTCCCGGTACGCGAGATTATAGTGGTTCTGCATCGTCGCGAACGATTCGTGCCCGGATTGGTTTCCCGTG
>SKKJ01000375.1 GCA_007121575.1 Natronomonas sp. | reverse complement strand
CACAGATTGGCCTGTTCGTCGTTCTCGCTGGCTCGGCCCTGTTGATCTTCGTGGCGACGCTTACCGGTGGGCGCTCACTGCTGTTTTACCTTATCGCCAGCCTACTCGGGACGTTCATCATCCTGCAACTCTGTTTCACTCCGGAGCGTTTCCTCCATCCGGGAGCGCTATTAGCCGAGATACTACTGTTCGTTGCGATCCTTCGATTTCCGGCCCTGTATGCGGTGCCCGGCTTTACGGGGATCGACATCTGGATCCACGTTCCCGATCTGACCCAGCGCGTCATGGAGACCGGTTCGATCGGTGGGATGGGAGACTCGAAGTACGTCGGATCGCCGCTGTATCACCTCCTCATCGCCGTCACCTCGATGTTCGCGAGCGTCTCGCTTCGCGAGGGGCTCTATCTCTCTCTCGGAACGGCCATCGTCGTGGGGTCGGTACTGATATACGCCGCAACGCGGTATCTGGTGCCGGCGCGGTGGGCGCTGTTCGCGATGGCGATATACGGAATGACGGATTACTTCATTCGCTGGAGTATCCACCTCATCCCGACGAGTATGTCGGTCGCGATGTTCTTCGGCGTCGGGTTTTTACTGATTCGACGATTGGAAGGGCTCGCCGTGCTCCGCGACGATATCGCGCTGATATTTATATTCATCTCACTCGCGCTGACCCATCAGCTGTCATCGGTGATCGTGTTAACCGTCCTCGGATCGGCGCTACTCGCACACGTCGTGTACACATCGCGGCTATTTCCGCTCACACGGGCGACGGATATCCGAACGACAGCGGCCGGAGCGGCAACGGCGGCGGCCGGCGTCGCGACAACGACGCTTTTGAGCTATGTGGTATTTAAAAGCGGGGTGCTCTCGTTCGTCTGGAGCCAGACGCCCTACTACGGGCAGACGCTACTCGACGGAGCGGTAACGACGGTTCAAGAGGACATCGCGACGCTTTCGGAAGGCGGCGGGGACTCCGATATCAGCGATGACGCGGACGAGCTCCCGTATCAATCCCTCCTAAATTATCTCAACCGGCTCGGGTTCCTGTTGTTACTGTTCGGAACGACGGTCGGGACCGCAGTAACGATGCAGGCGAAACGGTTGACACAGACGACCGCTGTGATCGTCGCGTGGACGGGGATCCTGATGGCGATCACGCTCGTTCCGCCCGTGCTCGGCATCAACTCGCTGCTCCCGGGCCGCTGGTATCCGTTCTTATACGTCGGGATGGCGATACTGACCGCGTTCGGCTTCGGGTATCTCCGAGAAGACCTCGCAGTCCCGTTATTTATCGGCTGTGCGGTCGTATTCGCGCTCGTCTTCCCGGGTGCGATGATACTCTCGACGGCCGCAAATCCCGACGCGCCCGCGTTCGAAGAGCACAACGTGAAATACAGTTACACCGAATCGGAGCTCGTCGCCGCGGAGACGCTGATCGAACGGACGACGAGAGACGGAGCCGGCGTTATCTACTCGGATCATCCCTACGTGTTGACGCTCAATCGGCTCGATGACGTCAGATTCGGGGTCGCGACGGTCGATGAGGACGGAACGCTCACGAACGACAGAGTGATCTATCGGTCGTATCACTCGTCCGGCGCTCCGGTCTTCGATATCGGTGGTGAACAACACGTCCAACAGCTGGCCGAATCGGACGTGTGTGACCCGACGCGAGATCGTCCGTACTCGAACGGAGACGTACATCTCTGTACCGCCTGACATCGACCACAGTAGCCGTCGGTGATCGGGTGTTATATAAACGACAATCGGCACGTCGCGTCTCGACAATCGAAAATTTCGATCCGTTTGGACTGACGACTTCTCGGGACTATCGTGAGACCCGTTAGAAAGGCAGGACGAGCCGAGCAGTCAACTGCGTGGCCGGTTAGCTGACGGTGATATCGAGATGAACTGTTCGGTAGGCGTTGTCCACGGACGGGTCATCGGGCGGGTCGTCCGTGTACAGGAGAACGTGAAGCCGAAGGTCCTCTCCGACCATCGAGGGGAGCACCTCCGTATCAACGGTCTCCGTTTCTCCGTCCGAGACGGTTACTGCAAAGCGGTCGAGTTCATCCTCGGATTCGACGGCGGTCCGATCTGACGACAGTTCCTGTAGCAAGACGACACCGGAGTACTCGGTCGTCTCGCCTTCGTGATTCCCGACTGCGACGGTGAGCGGAACGGATTCACCACCACTAAACGCCGTCTCGAATCCTTCAGTGACCATCTCCCCGTCCTCGTTCTCGGTGAGCAGATACAGCTCGCTGAACGATTCACTTCCTGGATCGGCGACCGCCGCGAAGCCGACGCTCACGAGCAACAGTAAGACTCCAACCACGACGATGCCGTTCAGTACTAGTTCGGTGTCGTTCTGCGGCGAAAACGGCGAAGTCCGACGAAGTGAGGCGGGCTGCTGGCGGAAGAAGTTTCTCCCGGTTTCGAGATGGCCGCCGAAATCGATGGCGAACCGTCGATCAACCGGCAGCCGTAGCCGTCGAATCGCGGCGAGAATGGTAAAGAGAAGGATCCACCCGCAGACGACCGCGAGAACGGGCCGTCGAGCAACGTCGAATCGGGTGAAGTCGACGGCGAGCGCGAGCAGCGGGACGAT
>SKKJ01000192.1 GCA_007121575.1 Natronomonas sp. | reverse complement strand
CCTCGGCGATGTCTCGAGTGGTATATTTACGTATTCGCGCTCCACCGGGTACTCGCTCGAGCATCTTTTTCGCTCGCTGTACCTTTTGTTTCTCTTCGGATGTTGTCACGGTGGATTCGAGTCGATCTAGATGTTCGAGAACGTCGTCGATTTCGAACTCTCCGTACGGCTCTGTTGTATCCGTCGTTCCATCGCTCATACTCCGCTCTGTCACGGGTACTACAAAAATGGTTGTGAGACGCGTGTTGCGGCAACGTCCGTTCTCGGTGCGTCTCCCGCTCGCCTAATCGAATCGCTTTTCGACGCTTTCGGCGTGTGCTTCGAGTCCCTCCGCTCGAGCGAGCGTCGTTACGGTTTCTCGGAGCGCGCTGAGCGACGCCTCGTCGAGTTTTTGAACGGTCGTCGAGCGGACGAAGTGATCGACCGATAGCCCGCCGGCAGTTTTCGCTAACCCGCCTGTCGGGAGCACGTGATTCGGACCGGATGCGTAATCCCCTGCCGCGACTGGTGAATACGGTCCCATGAACACGCTTCCGGCCGAATCAATTCGATCGAGGATCGCCTCGTCGTCCACCGTAACGATCGAAAGATGTTCGGCGGCGTACTCCTCCGCAAAGAGAACTGCTTCGGACATCGAACGAGCGAGAAGGACGCCCGATGCGTCGTTTTCGAGCACGGTTTCGATAACGTCGGCCCGGTCGCGGCCCTCTGTTTGTCGCTCGCACGCCGTGGCGACGGCTCCTGCGATACGCTCGTCGTCAGTGACACAGACGACGGACGCGTTCGGATCGTGTTCGGCCTGGGCGAGCATATCGGCAGCGACCAACTCCGGGTCTGCAGTTTCATCACACACGACGAGTAACTCGGACGGTCCCGCGAGAAAATCGATTTCGACGTCGCCGCGAACCTCGGCTTTGGCCGCGGTTACCCACTTATTTCCCGGCCCAACGATCTTTTCGACCGCGGAGACGGTCTCCGTTCCGTACGCGAGTGCCGCAATCGCCTGTGCGCCGCCGGATTGATAGACTACGTCTGCGCCGGCGATGTGTGCCGCCGCTAACGTCGCCTTCGGGAGCGTTTCTGCGGGTGGGGTGATAACGGCAACGTGTTCGACGCCCGCGACGTTCGCCGGAAGCACGCCCATGAGCACGCTCGACGGATAGCTTGCGGTCCCACCGGGTGCATAGACGCCGACACGCTCGATCGGTCGATAACGGCGGCCGAGTTCTCGGCCATCGAACGTTTCCCTCCAGTCCGCTGGGACCTGCCGCTCGTGAAACGCTCGAATATTCTCGGCGGCGGTCTCGATCGCCCGTCGAACGTTCGGGTCGATCGTCTCAAAAGCCCTTTCAGCCTCGTCGGTGATCTCGAGATTACCCACCTCGACGTTATCGAACTCGCTGGCGTATGCTCGAAGCGCGGCGTCACCTTCGGAACGAACCCGTGCGATGATCTCTCGAACCGGCTCTTCGATATCGTGTACGCCCGCGTCGCGTTCGAAAAAAGCCGTCCGCTCGGTCGGCGAGAGGTCGCTGACAGCTCTGACGTTCATACCTTGATATCGGTACCGCTTCGGAAAGCGGTTTCTTTCCGTTGGCCCGTACGTCCGCGTTATGTGGCCGGACCTCCAGACCAGTCCGACAAAAACACTATCCTTCCCGACTACATACTCGATAGCAATGCTGAGTGCCGTCATGGAAGATTACATCAAGGCGATCTATGCCATCGAAAACGATACTGGCGAGCGTGTCGGAACGTCCGAACTCGCCGAGTATCTGGGCGTCACATCGCCGACTGTCTCCAGTATGCTAAAGAAATTACAGGAACAGGGGCTCGTCGATCGCGAAGAGTACCGTGGCGTCACGCTCACCGACGAGGGAGAGATCGTCGCACTGGAGATCCTTCGGCACCACCGGCTCTTAGAATCGTTCCTGACGGAGCAGCTCGATTACGATTGGGCGGACGTTCACGAGGAGGCCGATCGGTTGGAACATCACGTTTCCGAGGAGCTTACCGAACGAATCGCGGAGGTACTCGATAATCCCGGCGTTGATCCTCACGGTGATCCGATCCCCGACGCGGACCTGAAACTCCCGGAAGCGGAAGCGACCGATCGCCTCTCGAACGCGACCGAAGGCGACTTAGTCGTCGTTCGACGAATCAGACATCAGGGCGATGAAGAGCTTCGATACCTTTCGGCTGCCGGTATCGAACCGAGCGTCGAAATAGAGGTGATCGAAATCGCGCCGTTTGGACTCGTAACTGTCCGGACGCCCGATGGCGAACAGAGCCTTCCGAAAGAGATCGCTCGGCTCATCGAGACGGCACCGGTGACTGAGGCCGAAGCCTAACTGCTCACGACGATTTGTTCCGATGTTTCACCTAATTCGAGGCGGAGGCCCCACCCTCAAGGAGCGCCGAGCTTCTGGCCTCGGCGGAACCACAAGCGAGTAGGTGGGGAGGACAGCGAGGGATCGCAGATCCCTCGGGCCGTGCGAGCGGGGCCATTTCCCCCGAGCGAAGTAGGGTAGGGTAGTTTACTCTTTTAGCGGTCGGATACCCGAGACGGCAAGCACCGAACGGAGCGTTAAAAATATCACCAACCCCCCACCGAGAAGCATCGTCGGTG
>SKKJ01000104.1 GCA_007121575.1 Natronomonas sp. | reverse complement strand
TGCAACCGATCCGTTTGATACACCCGTTCGATACGAGCGATTCGATCGAAGATAACACGTCATCGACGGGAGAATCGAGCGACGCAGCGATGTCGCGATACGGTGTTTTCGAAAGCGGGAATCCGTCCTGGATTTCGAGGATGAGTTTCCGATCGAGCGTCGAGAGATCGGCCGCAGCCGTCTCCGAGATTCGCGTCGCATCGACACTCGTCGCTGCAGTCGATTCGCGCGCGAACCGATCGCTGTTGACGACCGGAAACTCGAGGTTGATATAGAAATCGGTCAACATCGGTAACACCAACACGGTACACCCGGTTTTCGCTTCGATATCCGCGAGGATCTCGTCACGGCGTTCGAGTGAGGCTGCGGTGACGACGAACCACATGTTCCACTCGTGGGCTCGGCGATAGTTGTGATTCACCTGCGGATATGCGTTGATAACTTCGGCGATCTCATCGAATCGCTGTTCGGGTGCTCGGATGGCAGCGAGCGTCGACGCTCCAATAACGGGTGGATTAAGTACGGCACCGAACCGTCGAAAGATGCCGCGGTCGCGGAGCCTTTCGACACGGGAGAGCGCCTCCGTCTCATCGATTCCCAGCGCCGATCCGACCGTCCGGAAGGGTCGTTCTGCAACGGGAAATCCGGACTGATAGCCATCGATAAGCGCCGCGTCGAGGTCGTCGATATCGGCGCGCCAGTCGTCGGTAGCCGGCGTACTCATTGGGTTAAATACGGGGTACGGGGTTTAGACTTCGTCGATTCGATCGGTATCTTCCGACGGGACAGACGGATTCGGTTGCCGAATCGCGGACGTTTTTGTCCCGGACGCACGAGGTATCTACATGGCACAAACGACGAAGACGTACGGTGAGTGGCCGTTGAAACGGCTGATGACCGAAGTCGTCGGGTCGGGGCACAAATCGGCGGACGATATGACTCGAGAGCAAGCGGCGGATGCGTTTCGTCGAATCCTCGGCGGCGAGCCGGATCCGACGACGCTCGGCGCGTTCTGGCTGGCAAACCGATGGAAACGGAACACACCGGAAGAGCTCGCTGCATACGTCGATGTTATGGCGGAAGGCATCGAAACCGGAATTCCAGAATGCGATCCGGTCGATTGTGGGGCGAACTACGACGGGAAAGGTCGGAGCGCCCTGTTGGGTGTCGCCGCGGGGCTCGTCGCTGCGGCGGCCGGAACACCAGTTGTCGTTCACTCGGGAGACCGTGTACCGACGCAAAAGCAAGATGCGTACAAACACGTTCTCGACGAACTCGGTGTTCGGACCGATCTCTCCCCTAAAACGTCAGCGGCGATGACCGACGAGATCGGATTCGGGTTTTACTATCAACCCAACTTCGCGCCAGAGATCACGGCGCTGTCGGAACGGCGGGACCAGATGGGCGTTCGAACGTTCGTTAACACGATCGAAACGCTCGCAAACCCCGCGGGTGCATCGGTCCATCTCGGATCGTTCTATCATCTCCCGTACGCGAAGCGGATCATCGACACGCTCGACGCCGCCGAAACCGCATCGATCGATCGGGTCGTGATGTTTCAAGGACTTGAAGGCTACGACGACGTTCGGCCAGGATCGACGAAAGTCGCCGTCTGGAACGAGGGAGGGTCGATCGACGATTTCGATATCGAAACCCCGACGTACGGAATGGATTTCGAAAGCGAAGATCTCGGCGTTGAAAACGTCGCGTCGGATTCGGCAGCGATTACGAAAGAAGTGCTCGCGGGAGAGCGTGAAGACCAGTTCGCCGATGCGGTAGCCGTTAACGCCGCACTTCGGATCTTCGCTGGAGGCGATGTTGACGATATCGAAGAAGGTCTCGAGATCGCGAAGACGATGATCGACGCCGGAGAGCCAGCCGAGCGTCTCGAAGCGCTGCAAGCGTTTTAATCCGGTTGCGTAACGTACAGCAGCTCGGATTACTGAATCCGGAGTGAGAGAGCGATGATCACCAGCCCAGTCAGAACGAACAAACTCTCGATGAGGATGCCAACGCCGAGGGCGACATCGAGCAGCTCGAACGTGAACCCGGCGAGCAGGACACCGATCACGATGAATCCGAATCCGACCGCGAGAAAACCGAGCGCACGGTCGTTCGTCCGGCGGTAGGCAATGAACGCGAGATACGTCACGATACCCCCAACGAGGAGTATGAGCGTTTTCACAACGGCGATCGCAAGCTGAACCTCCTGACCGATACTCGTGTGTACCATGATTATAACTCCCTCCGAACCGCAGACCACATATCCGCAAGTCGTTCCTCGGCCCTCCGGGCTGGCCGTTTAATACCGATCTCAAGCGTGACGTCTTCATCTCGCGAAACGATCACTTCGTCGAAATCGATTTCATACAGGCTCGCATGACTGCCGTCTTCACGAATTTCGGTGCCTTCGAGAATCAACGTCGCCTCAACCAGTAGGTCGAGCTTTCGATATAGCGTCGACCGAGGGATATCACACCGTTCAAGCAACTCTCGGGCAGTTCGAGGCTCCGTCAGTTCCGAGAGGATGACGCGACAATCATCGTCATAGAGCGCGCCCAAAACCGTCTCCACGTCAGGGCTCTCACCACCCAACGGATCCCGAGCCATATAGTGTGATTTTGACGGGATATA
>SKKJ01000067.1 GCA_007121575.1 Natronomonas sp. | reverse complement strand
ATGTCCGTCGCCACCATCGACGACGGCCTCGACGTAGGGAATCACGTCGCCGGCTCGCTTGATCCGAACCGTATCACCGATATCGACATCGAGCGCTTCGATCTGTTCGGGGTTGTGAAGCGTCGCTCGGGAGACTTCGACGCCCGAGACATCGACCGGGTCGAGCAGCGCTACGGGCGTCAATCGCCCGGTTCGACCGACCTGCACGACGATGTCCCGAACCGTCGTTACTTCGGTCCGTGCCGGGAACTTATACGCGCACGCCCACCGCGGCGCCCGGGAAGTTGATCCAAGCAGATCACACGCATCGGTGCGATCGAGTTTGATCACCGTCCCATCGATTTCGTATTCGAGGTCGTCTCGGCGATCGAGCATCTTCTCACGGAATTCGATAGCGCCGTCGATATCGGAGACGAGTCGCGTGTACTCGTCGGTCTGAAAACCCCACCGTTGGACGGCTTCGTGTTCTTCGAAACGCGTCTGAAACTCGCGTCCACCGTCATCGAGAACATCGAACACAAAGCAATCGAGCGGCCGTTCGGCGGTAACCGACGGATCGAGTTGTCGAAGCGACCCAGCAGCAGCGTTTCGAGGGTTCGCAAAGGGATCATCACCGCGCTCGATTCGTTCGCGGTTGAGGGTCTGAAATCCCGATTTCGGCATGAATACCTCGCCTCGAACCGCGAGGAAATCGGGGGGGTCCCGGCGAAGTTCGAGCGGGATCGATCGAATCGTTCGAACGTTTTCGGTCACGTCGTCTCCTTCGTATCCGTCACCGCGGGTGGCCGCTCGAAGTAACTGACCGTTTTCGTAAACCAACTCCACGGAGAGGCCGTCGAATTTCGGTTCGCAGAGATACGCTATCGGGCCAGTGTACTCGGTGTCCGCCAGCCGATCGCGGATTCGTGCATCGAAGCGTCGAACATCGGCCTCGTTCACCGAAGAGTCGATCGAACGCATCGGTGCGACGTGCTCGACGGTTTCGAGTCGGTCGAGTGGATCCGAACCGATCCGGTGTGTGGGACTCGTCGTCGATTCGAGTCCGAACGCGTCTTCCAGTTCGACGAGTCGTTCAAAGAGCACATCGTACGCGCGATCTGAGATGACGGGATCGGCGAGCCGATAATACCGATAGTCGTGATATCGGATCGCGTCACGCAATAGCTCGACCTGTTTCACCGCTGTTTCACGATCGAGCGTCTCGATCGATTCGAATTCGAGCGGCGGGTCGCGAACGTACGGGTTATCGGTAGGTTCGTCCATTGATGGCGTTTCGGGACGGTGCTTATAATCCGGCGACGTCTTCGATCGCGTCAGTCAAGGCGGTTACACTTTCGACGGTGTGTTCACCCATGTGTCCGATTCGGAACGTCTTTTCACCGAGTTGGGACCCGTATCCGTTCGAGAAAGCCATGTCGTACTCTTCTGAAACCGCTTCGATCGTTTCGGCGACATCGATTCCCCGCGTATTCTCGATACACGCAACGGTTTGTGATTCATAGCCGGATTCCGGAAACATCTCGAAATGCTCTTTCGCCCACGATCGGGTGTATTCGGCCATTTCGCGGTGACGTTGGTCCCTCGCTTTGTGCCCTTCATCGAGCATGTATTTCATCTGTTTGCGGTACGCCAACATGATCGGGATCGCGGGTGTCGAATGGGTCTGTCCTTTTCGATCGTAATAATCGATCGTCCGCTGGAAGCCGCCGTACCACGACGCCGTTCCTTTCTCGATTTCTCGGTCGTAGGCGTCGCCGCTGACGACGCAGATCGCGAGCCCCGGTGGCATGGCGAACGCCTTCTGTGAGGAGGCGAAGATAACGTCGATATTGTGCCGATCGATATCGACGTAATCGCCGCCGAGCGACGAAACAGCGTCGACGACGAAGTAGGTATCCGGATACTCGGCGACGACATCGCCGATGTCCTCGATCGGGTTGCGTACGCCGGTGGAGCTTTCGTTCATCACACACGCGACGACGTCGTAGTGTTTATCGCTCGTTTCGAGCGCGTCGCGAATATCTTCGGGTTTGACCGCTTGTCCCCAGTCGTATTCGAGTGTGTCGACGGATTTCCCCAGTCGTTCGGCAACGTTCGCGTGCCGTTCGCTGAAACTTCCACACGTCGCGACCAAGATGTTTTCGTCGACGAGATTGAGCGTCGAAGCTTCCCAGAATTCGGTCCCAGATGCCGTGAGGATGACGACATCGTGTTCGGTGTCGAGGAACTCTTTCGTGTCTTCGACGATCGTCGTATATAAATCGGTCATTCGATCCGTTCGATGACCGAACATGGGTTCACACATCGCCTGGATAACGTCTTCGCGGACTTCCGTCGGCCCGGGGATATACAGCGTTTTGTCGGGATATTCGTCTTTGTACTCGCGTTTTTTACTCACGGAAACCACCAGATACGTGTTCTACAACGGGGGAACGCATGGTAGTTTTGATACACGGATCACCGATGGTCCGTCTTAACCGACAGCATCGGCGCAGGGACAGTTCTGAGTAAGATCGGTAGCGCGAAAACCGCGATAACGATCTCGAGTCCACCGGCGACGACGAACGCGGTGAAATAGTCGTATCGTGTCGCGATCCACCCACCAACGATGATTCCGCCGAGAAAGCCGAGGCT
>SKKJ01000076.1 GCA_007121575.1 Natronomonas sp. | reverse complement strand
TTCGATGATTCGCGTCGCCAACTCCAAACCGCTTGAGACGATCCCTCCGTGGCCCGATATCGGTATGGACGCCGCCGAAGCCGCGACGTACGACCGTGCCGTGCTCACGGTCGTCGGCGACGATGGATACCCGTCGACACGGCCCGTGCGATCGATTCGGGTTCGCGATGGCGGGGCCGCGATCTCGATCGAATCGGATTTCTCCCCGGTCGACGGTCAGCCGGCCTGTGTACTCCTGCATTGGCACGACGACGCGAGCATCAACTTCGGACAACGGGTAATCAGGGGTCGGTTCCGAAACACGAACGGAGCACTGCGGTTCGTGTCGGGGAGTTCGTCGACGCTCAAAAACGATGGCCTCGTGGATACTGCCCGATTCATCGTCGACGGAAGACGGAAAACCGAGGCGTATTTCCGAGAGAAATCCGAGGCAGATCTCCCGACAACCGACGCTGAAATCCCACCCGGGCCATCAGGCCTGCCGCTACTGGGAAACACCCATCAGTTCATCAAAGATCCGCTCCGGTTCTATCGGAACATGGCCGCCTACGGAGATACCGTCCGATACCGAGTGGGTTGGCACACCTGGACCGCGGTCGTTCATCCCGACGGCGTAGAGCAGGTCCTCGTGAAGGACTCTCATCGATTCCGCCGGTACAACTTCGAGGATCTTGGGTTCGATTTCATCGAAAACGGGTTGTTCTTCACCCAAGGCGAAACGTGGCGTCAGCAACGAAAAGCCGTTCAACCGGCGTTCGCCCCGGCGAAGATCGCCGCGTTTTCGGACGCGATCGTCTCCCAGACGGTCGAGACCGTCGACGGATGGGAAGACGGCCAGACGATCGAAGCGAATCACGTCTTTTCCGAACTCGTCCTCGAGACGCTCACGACGACGCTGTTCGATCTCGATCTGACGGACCGACGGGAAATCGTCATCGAGGCGGGCCGAACTCTCTCCGATCGCGTCGACACCCAGAGCCTCTCGACGTTCGTCCCCGCGTGGGTTCCCACTCGAAAGAACCGTCGATTCACCCGACAGATGGATCGATTCGACGCGCTCGTCGACGAACTCATCGAACAGCGCCGAACCGACGATATCGAACGGACGGATCTGCTTTCGACGCTCCTTGAGCTGACTGAATCCGACCACGAACCGTCGATAGATGGCTCAACCGAAACAGTGGATTCTCCAGCCTCTCGGGAGAACCGCTATACGTTCACCGACGAGGAGTTACGAGAC
This sequence comes from Natronomonas sp., assembly GCA_007121575.1. Taxonomy (GTDB): domain Archaea; phylum Halobacteriota; class Halobacteria; order Halobacteriales; family Haloarculaceae; genus Natronomonas. The sequence goes on along the minus strand of SKKJ01000076.1, from coordinate 1,395 downwards.
CAACTCGTGACGTTTCTTTTCGCTGGTCACGAAACGACCGCGCTCGCGTTGACTTACACGTTCCTCTTGTTGTCGACACACGACGAGGTTCGCCGAAAGCTCGATGCGGAACTCGAAGAGGTCTGCGGCGACCGCGACCCCACGGTCGAAGACGTACCCTCCCTCGAGTACACTGAAAAGGTGCTCAAAGAAGCGATGCGATACTACCCACCGATTTACGTGCTCTTTCGCGAAGCGCTCGAAGACGTGACCGTCGACGGGTATCAGATTCCAGCGGGGACGAAGCTCGCCCTCCCACAGCTCGTGTTACACGCCGATGAACGGTGGTGGGACGACCCCGAAGCGTTCCGGCCGGAGCGATGGACCGACGAGCTCTCGGATGAACGACCCGAGTACGCGTACTTCCCGTTCGGTGGCGGTCCACGTCACTGTGTCGGGATGCGGTTCGCGACGGTGTTTCTGACGCTGAGCGTCGCCACGATCGCTCGACGCGTCTCATTCGACCTCGAAAGCGATCCCGACCCGGAACTGCGTCTCTCAGCAACGCTCTCGCCCGTTTCACCGGTCGAACTGACCGTACGGAAACGGCTGTGACTGTTTCGCGTTGAACCTTTTCCCTTCGCGTTGAATCCCTTTGTGAGCTAATACGTCGTGACAGTCCCGTCTTTCCGCGGTTCGGTCGCGCCGGACAGCGTTCCTCCCTCGTTGCGGATGATCTGTGCGCCGCCGAACTCACCCGGTGAGAGTACGGTGAGATCGTGTCCACGGCGGAGCAGCCCGTTTTGAATCGACGTCGGCATCCGAGCCTCGACCGCTAACCGGCCGGATTCGCGGTAGCGCCACCGCGGCGCATCGAGCGCTTGCTGCAGCGTCGCTCCGTCGTCGAGCAGCCGAACGAGGGTTTGGAGATGCCCCTGTGGCTGCATGTACCCGCCCATGACGCCGAAAGCCGACCAATCGTCCCTCCCGCGCTCGAGCACCCCGGGGATCAGGGTGTGGAACGGCCGCTTTCCGGGTTCGAGTCGGTTCGGGTGTTCGGGATCTAGCGAGAACGACGAGCCGCGGTTTTGGAGGGCGATCCCCGTCTCGCCGGCGACGAGACCGCTTCCGAAACCTGAAAACCGAGAATTGATGTACGAGACGACGTTCCCTTCGCTGTCACCGACGCACAACAGGACGGTATCAGCGTCTTCCGCGTTCGAATTCGGCACGCCGAACGAAACGTCACCTGCCGTTTCGTCGATTGTTGCGGCGCGCTTTTTTGCCCACCCTCTCGATGCGAGTGGTGGAATCTCTTCGAACTCCGGATCCGTGATGTAACGATGCCCGTCGTGGAAGGCTCGCTTCATCGCTTCCACGAGATAATGGGTTCGGGCAACCGAGTTTGGTTCGTGC
>SKKJ01000131.1 GCA_007121575.1 Natronomonas sp. | reverse complement strand
TCGGTGATGAATCCTTCCAGTGCCTCGATGCTTCCGTCGTCCGCGTAAATCCCCTGACCGCGCTCCCACACCCACTTGACCTCTCCGTCTTTGGTGCGGATGCGGTACGTGATCTCGAACGGCTTCCGGTTCCCGACAGCGTCCTGTGTCACCGCCCACATCGAGTGTTGATCCTTCGGATGGATGATCTTCGATCCGTACATTCGGCGCTCGGTCTCCAACGTCGATCGCGAGTATCCGGTGAGCTTTTCGACCTCGCCGCGCACGTGCTCCATCGGCCATCCGTCCTCGTTCCGACATCGATACACGATCCCGGGGACGTTGTCGATGAGCGTCTTCAGCTGGCGTTCGCGCTCTTTTCGTTCGGTGATGTCCCGAACGATTCCGACAGTGCCGCGGAATTCGTCCTCGTACGGCCGTAGCGTGAGATGAACCTCGATCAGCTTGGGTTCGGAACCGTCCGGGCGAATCTCCGTTTCGAGTCGAGCCTTCGTGCGGTCACTGTTTGAAGAGAGCATCTCCCGGACGCTGTTTCGATACCACTCGACGATCCCTTCCTCGAAGACACCCTCTTCGATGAGTGCCGGAAACGGCTTCCCTTCCACCGCGTGAGCGGGGCGTCCGAGAAGGGACGCTGCGCTTTCGTTTGCGAGTTCGATAACGGTGTTCTCATCGATGATGAACACGCCTTCGGGAACGGCCTTCACCGCGGTCTGATGGCGTTGAAGCGTTCGGTTCGTTTCCGCCGTGTGGAGCGCTTGAGCGATGTCTCCGGCGAGTTCGTTGAGCATACTATATTCGCCGTCGTCAAACGCGTCCTCGCAGGTCGTATAGAGCGCGAATAATCCGTGGCGTTCCCCCTGATAGACGAGGGGAACGACGATCCCTCTCTCGTAGCCGCCGTCTACCTCCTCGTTCCACGCATCGAGTATCGAATCTCCTCGTTGCATGGTGGCGATCTCGTCGGTTTGGATCGCGCTCTGAACTGCTTCGTTCGGGAGTTTCGAGAGCGAGAAAACGGCCTCGGCATCGGTTTCGAATCGCTCTCCTGCCGCCGTCGACAGGTCAATACAGTCTCGTTCGGCGTCGTACTCCCCGATCCAGACGAGATCGTACGGCTTCACGGAGGCGAAAATACGCGTGATCTCGGCTTCGATCTCGGCTCTGGTCGTCGATGTGACGAGGGCTCGGTTAGCGTCTCGAAGGATACCGAGGATTCGTTCCTGTCGCGCCGCGTGCGCTCGAGCACGCGTCTGTTCGACGGCGTTTTCGATGCGGTTCGCGAGGATGTCGTACTGTTCCGTCCCTGACTTTTTCTGTAAATAGTCCGTCACGCCCGCGGAGATCGCTTGGCTGGCGACGCCCTCGCTTCCGTTACCGGTAAATAAAATGAACGGGAGGTTCGGATATCGATCGTGGACGATCGAGAGGAATTCGATCCCGTCTCTCCCCGGCATCTCGTAATCGGAGACCACGCAGTCGAAATCGCCGTCGACAAGCCGAGAAATCCCTTCCTCCGCGCTCGAAGCGGTCTCAACGCTGAATCTGTCGGACGCCCGTTCGATGAACCTCGCAGTCATCTCCGCGAAGTCCCGTTCGTCGTCGACGTGTAGGATGTGTATCGGCTCAGCGGTCTCGAGCATATCGCTACTCCGTTGGTGTTCTCTCTCACATATGGGCTATAAGTCCTGTGAACGGGTTTGATGTATTTCCCCGCCGATAACCGCTGTCCCTTTCGAAACGACCTCGTTACGGACCGGAATCGTTCGTTCGTTCCGGTAGCTTCGCTGTCGAAAACCAATACTGTATAATTACTTCAGCTATCTCGAGATATCCGTCGAAATCGTCCGGTTTCACGATAAACGTGTTCGCCCCGCGATCGTAACACTGCTCGACCGATGCCGTGTCTTTTTTTCCCGAAAATACGATCGTTGGAATCCGGCGAAACCATTGGTCTTCGCGTCGAGCATCGAGAACCTCCAGTCCGTGAACGTCCTCTAAATCGAGATCGAGCAGAACGAGATCCGGTGTTGGTATCGAAGATCCTCGATTTCGTAACACCGAGAGACACTCACGGCCATCGTGGACGACGTGTGTCGAAATCAGTGGGTCAACCTCATCGAAGGCAGTGGAAATCAACCTCGCGGTCGGACGATGGTCCTCCACGATGAGTACGTGCCACGTCTCATTCTGTGAGGGCATAGTCTCTCGATCACGTTCTATCGGTATAGCTATCCATGCGGTAAATCCCCGAACCGGTGTAAAACCGTTGAAACCAACGCGGTCTATCGATTTTAGCGGCTTGATAACCGGTACTGTAACGGAACGCAACAAAACGAAATACCGCCATACTTTATCTTATTCGCTTCTTATAAAGGAAATAACGCGGTCGCAGCTATGAACGGAACTGACATTCAAATCCCGCTTCGTCGGCAAGAGCTCATCGCCGATCTCGGCCGACAGGCCCTCGAAACCGAAGACCTCGACCGGCTGATGTACGACGCGACGGTCGCAATCGTCGAGGCGCTCGACGCTGAGTATTGTAAGGTGCTCGAATTGCTGCCTAACGGCGAGGAACTGTTGCTTCGGCAGGGAGTCGGTTGGAACGACGGTATCGTCGGTTCGGCGACGGCACCCACCG
>SKKJ01000359.1 GCA_007121575.1 Natronomonas sp. | reverse complement strand
GTGGATATCCTTCTGATAGTTCCCGCGGCACTCGTGTTTCCCTTCGCAGTGGGCGTTGGGGGGCTGGTTCTATCACTCCGAGCACTGCAAGTTCTGGAAATGAGCGCACTAATCCGGTTCGATTTGCTCACAATCGAGAAATTGACCGTGGCTGGGGGCAAGATTCAAAAAGTCGGCAAACTCGTCAGGAGCACAAAGCTCGTGATACTCGAACGGTTGCCATCTCGACACTAACGGTTGCCATTGAGTGATTTTCCTCGCCAGCATACCTAACAAACGGATGAAATACGGGGAGCTTCGGGTTTTATGATGAAGTCCTCTGTCCAGAGTGAGTATGGAGCAGTGGTCATCTCGACTCGGATTTGTATTTGCGGCTATCGGCGCGGCAGTTGGGCTCGGAAACATCTGGCGATTCCCCGCCGTTGTCGGACAGAACGGTGGGGGTGCGTATCTCGTCCCGTATCTCATCGCCGCGTTTGCGTTCGCTGTCCCGCTGATGATTCTGGAGATCTCGGTTGGTCGATCCCTAAAGGCCGATATCGTCACTGCGTGTCGGCAGGTACGTTCGAGATTCGAGATCGTCGGCTGGCTCATCGGTGGCTCCGTGCTGGCGGTGTTGAGTTTCTATCTCGTCATTACGGGGTGGGTGTTGGCGTTCCTGCTATTCTCGATGACCGGCTCTGGGACATCGTTTGAGGCGTTCACGGGAACCTATCAACCGATACTGTTCTTTGTCATTTCGACGGTGACCGTCGGTGCGATCGTCTCGTTGGGCGTCCAGAACGGTATCGAACGGATGTCGAAGGTACTCATTCCGGCAGCGTTCCTCGTCTTGTTGGTGCTTGCAGCGTACGTCGCTACGCTACCGGGATTCCGTGACGGACTGCGGTTCTTCTTGACACCGGATGCGTCGATGCTGGGCGATCCCGCCGTCTGGAGTGCCGCATTCGGACAGGTGTTCTTTTCCTTTTCGGTGGGGATGGGTGTGATGCTTACCTACGGGAGCTATCTCGGCGCGGACGCGAACGTACCCAAATCAGCGCTGACGATCGCACTCGCGGATCTCGCCGTCGCGATGCTGGCGGGCATCGTCATCTTCGGTATCGTGTTCACATTCGGTGTCGAGCCCACCGCGGGGACGGAACTGGCGTTCGTGACACTCCCCGCGGCGTTCGAAACGATGCCATTTGGCTCCGCCGTCGCCGTCAGTTTCTTCGGCCTGCTGTTTTTTGCGGCGATCGCTCCCTCCGTCTCCATGCTCGAGGTTGGAGTTGCCGGCGCAATGCGAACGACACAGTGGTCCCGCAGGAAGGCGAGCGTTGTCATCACCGGTCTGATTCTGCTGGCTGGCCTCCCGTCTGCGCTGAGTTACAGTTCGGTCGGATTCTCGGTGTTCGGACAGTCGTTCCTCGACGTACTGAACTCGTCCATCGGCGACTACGGGCTCCCGCTTTCGGCCATCGCCATCGTCGCTGTGTTCGCGTGGTATCAAGATCCGGCGACACTCCGAGAACAGCTCGGCGATTCTATCGTCTTGCCGATCGTCAAGTACGTCGTGCCGGTTGTGCTGGTGGTTGTAACCGTTCTCCGTGCGGCCGGAATGGTGCCGACTGCATGGAGTCGGCTTCCAACCGCAGTCTCACTCGGGGGACGCAACACGTTCGCGGTAACGCTCGCTTTCGGCCTTCTGGTGGGTCTGGCAGGCTGGAGTATCCGTCGCTGGCGGCGAGTGAACCGAGCGGGGTTTCGTCGCATTACCTGACTCTCCGGGGATCGTCACGTCACATGAATCCGTAGTCTTCCGTCGCCGTGCGACGATCGGCGCTTCGTTGCTGTGTTTCGAGTTGCGCTGTCAACTGTTCGAGATACGCCTCAGTACTGTCTGCGAATGCCCGAAGCTCATCGGTTTCGACGTCGAATCCGTAAATTTCGTTGAGCCCCTCGACGAGCCGGAGGGCGGCACTTCCGTCGAACGGTTGCTGTGGGTTGACACCCGTCGCGAGGACGCCGACGCGAAGCGAGGTGTCCATCGCGCGGGCGATGAGACTCGCGTTCACTCCACTGAGAAAGCCGCCAGCCAACGGGTTCACCGCGGTGTCGGTGAGGCGGTGGGCGCGATAATCGTCGGAGGCAACGTAAAAGAGGTTCTGGTCGGCGTCGTTGAGGGATGGGATCGCGGTCAGAAGGGTTACCTCTTCGACGGCTCCGTCGATCCACGAGAGTAGCTTACGTCCGAACGGTTCGGTGAACTGCAGCGGTACCGGGAGTTCACTCGTTAAAAATGTGTACTCGAAGCCGTCTTTCGAGAACAGTCGCGTGTGATGATATGGTCGGCCGTTGAGGTACGGCGTCAGGGAAGGCAGCCCTTCGGCCTGAATGTGTCCTGTTTCCTCGAGTCCGATCTGTTCTTCGAGATACCGATTGGCGGAGATACCGGCCATCCCGGGTCCGGGAAACGCCGCGATGGCTGTCGGCTTCGGTGATTGAGTCGCTTCGATATCGAGGGATAGTTCCTCGGCCATACTACCACAATACGTGTATGGCACCTAAATTTACAGGCAGCGCAGGGTGAATGCCTCGAGGTCGTTCGAAAGAACTTCGCTCTCCTGTGACGACAGACGCCTTTGGCGTCCCGGACCACTTGCCCCCGGGGTACTTCACCTTGGCCAACTACCCCGGCAAAAAAGATCTGCTCGAAACGGGGTCTGACCATCCCCTGCGGTTCTCCACTGCGAAACTGACGTCGAACGCGTATTCGAAAACCAAACCGAAAGCAAGTGGCAACTTTCATTTAAAATCCATTGGTGGAATGCGTATGAGTCAGGAGGTGAGTGAGCCGAATGGTGGAGACGGTGCGAGCGGGTATGACATCGAAGACGTCCTCAAGCAGTTAGAGGACCTCGAAGGGACGGTGTCGAGTACCGAAGAGCGCCGTGAGGTTCGTCGAACGCGACGAATGCTCGAACGGGTCCCGGGCAACGGCCACATTAGGAAATACACGACGCGAGACGTCGCGGAAGGATTCGTCGGTGGCATCATCTTCTCGCTTCCACTGCTGGTGGAGGACGGCGTCTTCGAGATCGCCGAGTGGTTCGCCGAGTTCACGATCGGTCCACTACCGGTGTTCATGACGATCAACGTAGTTTTCATCGTCATGCTCATCGTGGGATTGCTGTACTACACCGACATCCGGGAGATCAAGCCCCGGCCCCTGTTCGGACTCATTCCGAAACGACTGGTCGGCGTCCTCACTATCTCGTTCTTCGTGGCCTTCCTGACGATGTTCATGTGGGGTCGGCTCCATGTGGAGGACCCGACGAGGCTCGAACAGCTGGGTCGGGTGACGGTCATCTGGACTGCCGCCGCCTTCGGTGCGACACTGGGTGACATTCTGCCCGGCGAGAGCAAAGGCGAAGATATCGGCGACATGATCGTCGATCTCAGTGACGGCAGCGACGAGAACGTCGACCCCGACGAATCGACCTGAAGGGGCGTCTCTTCCGTCCGATTTTCAGCCACGTTCCCCCGTCGACGATACTGCACCCATCGAAATTTCAGCCCGGTCGATCCGTGACCGATCAACTCGGGACGGTACGCGTGCCAAACGAGCTACTGTTTTCGATTCGTCAGATCGCGCCCCGTTCCCGTAGCGCTTCGATCGTCTCTTCTGTGTACCCCATCGATTCGAGGACGGCCTCGGTGTCTTCACCCTGTAGGGGCGGATCAGTCGGCTCGAGTGGTTCGTAGGCGGTCGATCGAACCGGGCTTTTCGGAACCCGAACGGTGCGTCTGTCGCCTTGAGCCGCGGTGACTTCACCGAGCCCGCCGATCGCCTCCAGATGTGGATCTTGGCTGACTTCGAGCGTGTCGTTGATCGGTGCACACGGGACGCCTTCAGCTTGCAGGCGTTCGACGATCTCGTCTTTCGAGTACTCATCGAACACCGTTTGCAGCGTCTCATCGAGTGCGTCGCGGTTTTGTCGGCGATCCGCCCGCGTTTTGAACTGCGCTTTTTCGGCCAACTCGGGGACGTCCATCGCTTCACAGAGTGATACCCAGTGGCCCTCCGAGGACGGACCGACGAACACCCACTCGTCGTCTTCGGATTGGAACACGCCGTACGGCGCCCATTGTCCCTGTCCCCCGCCGTGGTATTTGGCTCGTGGCTTGCCGAACGCGTCCGAATAGGTGATATTCCCGCCGTTTAACCCGACCATCGCTTCGAACATCGGCGAGGTGATGTGTTGTCCCTCACCGGTTTGATCGCGCTGTCGAATCGCCCCGACGACGGCGAGCGCGCCGTACATCGACGCCGCCATATCGGCGACGCTCGTCCCGCATCGCGCCGGCGGCATATCCGGGTAACCGGTCGTGCTCATCAACCCCGAGAGCGCTTCTGCGACGGGATCGAGCGCCGGCTGATCTTCGTAGGGACCTTCGCTGAACCCCTTAATCGAACAGTAGATGAGTTCGGGATTGAGCGTTTTGAGCGAGTCGTAATCGATACCAAGCCGCTCGACCGCACCCGGGCCGAAGTTCTCGACGACGACGTCGGCCTCACTCGCCAGTTTCTCGAAGGCCTCACGGCCTTCATCGTCTTTTAAATCTAACGTGATCCCCCTCTTATTTCGATTCACGTAGTTGAACCAACTCGAGGAGTCGTTGCTGTCGTCGCGAAACACGTCCGCGTGCTCGGGGTGTTCGATTTTGATGACATCGGCACCGAGATCCGCGAGCAAGAGGCTGGTAAACGGTCCGGCGATGATGTGTGTCAGTTCGATGACGGTGACGTCCGAAAGCGGTCTGTTCATTCGAGATCAGCTCCGGATCGACGGCCACGTCGTCTGATGAGTTTCATTCTCGTTCGAACGCTGGTTCGATGCCGTTATCTATTTGTCTGTAAATTTCGGATTAAACACGCGAAAATTATTATGCAATAACGACCGACCGGAACACTCTCTACCTCGAATCGGTGTGGGACGTCTCTTCAGCGATCTAGTCGCTCTGGATGCGCGGTGCGAGCATGAACGTGACGTGGCCGTCCCCCTCGGCAAACCCGAAGTGGAGTTTGACCGGGAATTCTTCGCCGAGTTCCATCGTCACTTCGGCGTCTTTCGGGATCGCCTTGTTCATGTCTTTTAGATAATCCAGCGAGAAGAGCGATCGTGCCTCGCCCGGCGTCAGATCGATCAGATCGTCTCGACCGAGTTCGAGATGGACGTCGTCCGTATCGCCCTCGGCGTCGACGTAGAACTCCTCGGCGTCCGGATCGACTCCCAACGCGATGTGATCCGACACCATATCCGCGGCGGTGACCGCACGGGCGATGTCTTTCCCTTCGATGACGACCTGTGCGGGGAGATCGAGATCCGGCAGATCCGGTTCCTGTCTGATCGAATCCGGGTCGATGAGCGCGAGGGTGTATTCGAGTCCGTCGAGTGAGATGTGTAGCTTTCGGGTCTCCTCATCGAGTTCGAGATGAACGAGCTGTCCGGAGTCTGCCATCCCCACGATGTCTTCGAGTCGGTCGAGGTTGACGCCGATGACGCCTCCGTCGGTCTCGTAGGATTCGAAAGCGTTCGCCGACAACTCGAGATTCACCATCCCGACGTTCGCCGGATCGACCGCACGAATCGCGAGGCCTTCGTCCTCGAGGCGGATCTTACACTCGTCAACGAGCACGCTGACGGAGTCGAGTGCCGCCCCGAGCGTGTCCGCGCTCACGATAGCCTTGAACATATACCTCCCTCTTCTTCCCGACCCCTTAAAAAAACGTCCCATTATGCTCTTCGTGTGCACGCAACGAAATCCGCCGAATCGTCCCGGTTGATGATCACTCCAAGAGGAGCAACTCGGGCGATTCCAAATACTCCTTGACGGTGTTGGTGAATCTGGCCGCCTCGGCACCGTCGATGACCCGGTGGTCGATCGTCAACGACAGCGTCATCACCTTCCGCGGGACGACTTCGCCGTCCACGACACGCGGCTTCTCTTTGATCGCACCCAGTCCGAGAATCGCCGTCTCGGGGTAGTTGATGATCGGTGTCGCGTACTCGCCGCCGATCGCGCCGAAGTTGGTGATCGAGAACGTCCCGCCCTGCATCTCTTCGAGGGCGATCGATCGATCTCTCGCCTTTTCGACGAGTTCGTTCATTTCGTCGGCGATCTCGAGCATGCCTTTACGGTCGGCGTTTCGGATGACCGGAACCATGAGCCCCGCGTCCGTCGCCGTCGCGATGCCGATGTTATGTTCGCCGCGAATGACGATCTCTTCGTTCTCCTCGTCGAGTTGGGAGTTGAGAATCGGATACTCTCTGAGTCCGGCGACGACCGCCTTGATGATGAACGGCATGTACGACAGCGAGCTGCCGCGCGCTTCGGCACGTTCTTTCAGTCGTCCTCTCGTTTCGACGAGGTCGGTCACGTCGATTTCGTCGTGGTGGGTGACGTGTGGTGCGGTGTATTTCGAGCGCTCCATCTGTTTGCCGATGGTCCGTCTGACGCCGCGGTACGGGATCCGCTCGTCTTCGCCCGTCGCCTCGATCGCTCGGCTGTCGGCTCGTTCGCCGGCAGAGATGGCTTCGGCATCGGCTTTTTGTGCGCGCGTCTGCGCCTCTGCGTACGCCTCGATCTCCGCGGGTGTGACGAATGCCTCGCCGTCTTTCGTCCGTTCGGTCGGAACCGAATCGATCTCGATTCCCTCCTCTTCGGCGAGTTTTCTGGTTGCCGGAGCCGCGAGCGTTCGATCTCGATCGACAGCCGATTCGGGTTGCGGTGTGGGTTTTGCGCCGTCAGCGTCGGAATCGCTTTCAACACCGATTCGACGGGTCGCAGATTTCACACCGTCGCTATCCGCCGTTTCGGTTGCGGATTCAGCTGTTTCAGCGTCTCTCGCGGCTTCATCGGCCGCTTCCGCGGCAGCCCGAACGTCAGCGTCTGTAACTCGGCCACCCGGACCGCTTCCGTTCACAGCCGCGAGTTCGACGCCGAGTTCGCGAGCGAGCCGTCGCGTCGACGGCGTCGCGAACGTCCGTCCCGCCGGTGATGATTCGCCTTCGTCGTCTGCTTTCGCTGTCTCTGCTTTTTCACCCTTGGCATCGGCTGGGGTTCCTTCGCCCGTTTTGGCCGCCGATTCGTCGCTCGATTCGTCGGGCTCTTCGCCCTCGACGTTGAACGTGATGATCACCGTGCCCACGGGGACGACCTCGCCTTCCTCGGCCAGAATCTCTCTAACCGTTCCGTTCACCGGCGAGGGGACCTCGACGACCGCTTTATCGGTCTCGACCTCAGCGACCGGCTGGTCTTCCGAAACCGTCTCGCCGGTCTCGACGAGCCAGCGGACGATCTCGGCTTCGGCCAACCCCTCACCGACGTCTGGAAGTTTGAATTCGCGAACCATTCTATGCCTCGTAGGTCTCTCTGATCGCGTCTTCGATCCGCGTGTTCTCTGGGAGATAATAGTCCTCTAAGGCGTACAGCGGGTACGGAACATCGAACCCAGTCACGCGGTTTATCGGTGCCTCTTGATAATACAGTGCGTTCTCTTGGATCGTGGCCGTGATCTCGCCAGCGAGGCCGCCTGTTTTCGGCGCTTCGTGGACGATGACTGCCCGACCAGTCTTTTTGAACGAGTCGATAATCGCGTCGGTGTCCATCGGCGACAGCGTCCGCATGTCGATGACTTCGCAGTCGATCCCGTCCTCGGCGACCGATTCGGCCGCTTCGAGGGTCGGTCGCGTCATCGCTCCCCACGTGAAAATCGAGATGTCGTCGCCTTCACGGCGGGTCGCCGCCTCGCCGAGTTCGACGGTGTAGGATTCTTCGGGGACTTCATCGCGGAACGCCCGATAGATCAGCTTCGGTTCCAAGAAGATCACCGGATCCGGATCGCGGATCGAGGCGGCGAGCAGCCCTTTCGTATCGTATGGGGTCGACGGGATGACGACCTTCAGCCCGGCCTCGTGAACGTAGATCGCCTCTTTGGACTCGGCGTGATGTTCGGGCGCTCTGATCCCGCCACCGTACGGTGCGCGGACGACCATCGGACACGTAAACCGGCCCCGCGATCGGCTTCGAAGCCGTGCGGCGTGTGAGACGATCTGATCGAACGCGGGATACATGAACCCGGAAAACTGGATCTCCGGCACCGGCCGAAGTCCGTACGCCGCCATCCCGATCGACGTCCCGACAATCCCGGATTCCGCGAGCGGCGTATCGATGACTCGATCTTCGCCGAACTCATCGTAGAGCCCTTCCGTCGCCCGGAAGACGCCGCCGTTCTTCCCGACGTCCTCACCGAGAACGATCACGTCGTCGTCCCGTTCCATTTCGCATTTCAGTCCGTCACGGACTGCCTGTACGAGCGTTAAATTCTGTGTTTTCGCCTGTTGTGTACTCATTCTAGTAGTTCGTCGTCACCGTATCGTTCCCGCAACTGTTCGAGATACGTCGCCTGCTCGTCGAGCCGTTTTGTCCGCTCCGCGTAGACGGCGTCGAACATCTCTGCCGGCATCGGTCGCTCGATGCTCTCGACGGTTTCGATCGCCGTCGCCACCTCGTCTTCGATCGCCGTCTCGATCGAACCGATCGCCTCGCTATCGAGGATCCCCCGATCTCTGAGAAACGTTTCGAGTCTCGGAATCGGGTCTTTCCGCTTCCAACGTTCCACCTCGTCTTTTTCACGGTAGACGGACGGATCGTCGGCGGTCGTGTGGGCACCGAATCGGTATTGGACGGCTTCGATGAGCGTCGGGCGCGTCGCCCGTCCCGGACCGTCATCGCCCACGGCCTCGGGATCTTTCGCTTTTTCGAGCGCTTCGTCCGTCACCTGATAGACCGCGAGCGGATCCATCCCATCGACGAGGACGCCCTCGAACCCGTACGCGTTGGCTTTCTGTGCGAGCGTCTTCGAAGCGGTCTGGCGCTCTCTCGGAACCGAGATTGCCCACTGGTTGTTGTTACAGAAAAAGACGGCAGGGACGTCGAACACGCCGGCGAAGTTGAGCCCTTCGTGGAAATCTCCCTCGCTCGTCGCGCCGTCTCCGAAATGACAGAGGAAGGCGTTCTCTCCCCCCGAGAGCTTCGATGCCCACGCCGCGCCGGTCGCGTGCAGCACCTGGGTTGCGATCGGAACGGCCACTGGAAAGATGTTCGCACCGGGGACGCTGTTTCCCCGCTCGTCACCCATCCAGTACTGGAGCGTCTGGGAGAGCTTAACGCCTCGAATGTAGGATGCGGCGTGCTCGCGATAGCTGGGAACGAGCCAATCGTCCGTTTCGAGCGCCATCGCGCTTCCGACCTGTGCGCCCTCTTGTCCGGACAACGGTGGATACGTTCCCATTCTGCCCTGTCGTTGGAGGCTGACCGCCCGACTATCGAAATGTCGAGCCAACCGCATCGTGCGATACATCTCGACGAGTGTTTCATCGTCCAATTCCGGGACGGTCGCGCCCTCGACAACAGACCCGTCTTCGGTGAGTACCTGCCGCATTTCGTATCCGGACGTACTCATGACTCACACCGTCGCATACTACCTATATTCGTGCCCGTTGGCATAGTATTTATGTCGGACAACGTTTGCAGGGAAGTCGGTCTGATTTGAGCTGCGTATCGGATGTTCTAGCATGCTGCTCACCCGTATCGTGGGATCTCTCAGCACCTTTCGAAGCGAAGCCTCCTGGCCTGAGTGAAGTCACCAGAGAGCGATGGTGGATTGGGTTGGTCACATCTCCGTCCTCTCGTGATGTCAAATCGATCTGGCTTTACGAGCGACGTAGTACTGCACTTCCTCAAAAAACCGAAGAACGGAGTCTCGACTCCCGCCGATGTGTTCGGTCTCGAAGCCGCATCGGCGAAGGTCCAAGAGGTTACGCGGCTGTGTCCCGAAATACGTTCTCAAATTCCATTCGTCCGGATCTCTTTTGTACGCTCTGAATATTCGCTTGTAATTTCCGTTTCGCACATAAAATCGGAGCAGGTGATCGAACTTTCCACGGAGCAGCGCGGGGATCACGTGAAGACTGTTTCCAGTGCCGAAAATGAGACGTCCCCCGTTTTTCAAAATCCGATTCAGCTCTCGAAGCGAGCGGAGTCGCTGCGCTCTCGGATACAGGATATCGATATTCACGTACGAAAAGAGAACGTAATCGAACGTTTCGTCCGCGAACGGCAATTCGGACGCATCGCCGACACAGAAG
>SKKJ01000194.1 GCA_007121575.1 Natronomonas sp. | reverse complement strand
GGCATTACCGTCGACAAGACATTCGAGAACATGACCCGAGAAGATTGGGACAGAGTCATCGATGTCAACCTCGGTGGGACGTACAACTGTACGAACGCGTTCTTTGAGGATATCAAGCAGGCAAGGTCGGGGCGATTGATTAACATTTCTTCGGTCGTCGGACAGCAAGGAAACTACGGCCAGGCGAATTACGCGACCTCAAAGAGCGGTCTCTTTGGGTTCACACGCACGTTGGCGCTCGAGCTGGCAGACACCGGATCGACCGCGAACTGTGTTGCGCCGGGATTCACCGAGACGGATATGCTCGACGGTGTTCCAGAGCGGATTCGTGAGAAAATCCTTCGTCGAGTGCCGTTGGATCGATTCGCCGAACCGGAGGATATCGTCGGAATGGTTCGTTTTATCGCGAGTGGTCAGTCGGATTACATGACCGGACAGATAATCGGTATAAACGGGGGGATGGAGTGGTGAAACGTACGTACGGAGGACAACACTTCACTGCCAGAGAGCGCCAGTGTGCGAGTGTGCTCGAAGCGACGAACGAAGGCCATCTCGCAGAACGGTGGTCATCGCAAGAGATCCATCATCGTTTCCTGAACGGATAATCATGTACGCCCGTGTTCTCATTGCGACAGACGGTAGCCGAGGTGCCGAAGCGGCTATCGAATACGGGCGTTTCTTTGCGAACCGGTTCGGTTCGGCTGTCGAGGCGCTGTACGTTGTCGATACCGATCTCAAATCAGTAGTCGACAGTGGTTCCGTCGAGACAGTTTTCGAACGTTCCGAGAAGGCTGGTCGACACGCGCTTTCCGATCTCGATGAGCGAATGTCCGATGTGGATGTCTCTTCGGAAGTACGTCGGGGAAAGCCTTACGAACAGATCGTTGAGCATGCGTTCAGTCGGGACGCAGATTTGATCATTGTTGGAACGACGGGAACGACGGCGAACCATCTGGGGAGTACGGCCGAGCGCGTCGTCACGCTTGCACACGTCCCAGTTCTCACGGTTCCAACGGCTGAAACCGCTACTAACCAGAGAGCGGTGAGCCGAGTCGACGATATCGTCCTCCCACTGGATGGTAGTGACACTGCAGAACGGGCGGCAGAACACGCGCTCGACCTCGCCGAGCACTTCGGTTCGACGATTCACGCGCTATACGTTGTGGATACGACGGTCTATGACCTCGAAGACGCATCACGCAGCATCGTTGGACTTCTCCGAGAAGCCGGAGAACGGACGGTTGAGACGGTGGCTGAGACGGCAGAGTCGGTGCAGGTTTCATCAACGTGGCGTGTCGCACGCGGCCGTCCGGCAGCCGAGATTCTCGCACGCGCTGACGCGGTCGATGCCGACCTCATTGTTATGGGGACGCGAGGCCAAGGTGGATTGTCCGATCGACTGCTCGGTTCCACGACCAGACGCGTGCTTCGTGACTCCGAGTATCCCGTACTCTCTCTCAGCTGAAATCGCGTTGGGCATCAATCGAACGGGGTGGTCTGCGCTCCATACACGCGACGGAGTAACCAACCGCCGGACGAGCCACTGGGCAGATTCCGTTTAGAGACCTTGCAGCAGTCGTTCCCATGGAATAAGAACCCTGCTAAACCCTTATCCCACAAGCAGCCGTGAGCGCATTCAATACGATCTCTCGACGGGGATTTTCACAGAAATGAAAACGGACACGCACACAGATAACTCACGTGCTGAGGATCGTATAGACAACAAGAAGGACTGGTATACGCATACGTTGGATGAGATTTATACCGCGCTAGAGACGTCTGACGATGGGCTTTCAACAGACGAAGCGAGAAGCCGTCTCGAACGGTACGGTCCGAACGAAATCGAGGCCGGTGAAGGGGTCTCACCGCTGCAGATACTGCTTGAGCAGTACTCTTCGGCATTGATCTGGATCTTGATACTCGCAGCGGCCGTGATGGCAGCTGTCGGACATACGATAGACGCTGCGGTTATCGCTGGGATCGTTGTTTTCATTACCATCTTCGGATTTATTCAGGATTATCGAGCCGAACAGAGTCTCCTTGCGCTGAGAGAGATGTCGACGACGTATGCAATCGCTCGCCGTGGTGGGGAAAAAACCGAATTGGCTGCCACAAAGCTGGTCCCTGGCGACGTGATCTTCGTCGAATCTGGAGACATCGTTCCGGCAGATGCCCGCCTCATCAAGGAATCGAACCTCCAGATCAACGAATCCGCACTGACCGGCGAGAGTGTGGGTGTCTCCAAAGAAGTCGGGACCGTTGAGTCCGGGACATCGCTCGCTGAGCGAAACAACATGATGTATAAAGACACGGTTGTCGAACGCGGCTCCGGTGTCGCGGTTATCGTCGAAACCGGACCTCGATCCGAAATCGGTCAGATCGCGACGGCACTTGGCGAAGCCGAAGATCGGGACACACCGTTTCAGACAGAACTGGATAGACTCGGGAAGATAATCGCCGTCGGTGTAGTTTTGATCGTTGCCATTATAGGGATTACCGAGTTTGTCCTCGGGGAAACACCTCCGCTAGAGATATTTCTGACTGCAGTCGGCATCGCCGTCTCGGCGGTTCCGGAGGGTCTTCCGGCAGTTGTCACGCTCTCGCTCGCGCTCGGTGCGCGTCGGATGGCAGAAAAAAACGCACTCGTTCGTAGGCTGCCGATCGTCGAAGCGCTCGGCTCGGT
>SKKJ01000163.1 GCA_007121575.1 Natronomonas sp. | reverse complement strand
GATCGTTCTCGCGGTGTATGACGCGATCTCCGTGTACGGAACCGAACACATGTTGACGCTGGCGTCCGGCGTGATGGATCTTCGACTCCCGGTGGTTCTCGTGATCCCGCTGACGCTTTCGTATTCGTTTTTAGACGAGACCGGACCAGAGACGCTTGAGAGAGAGGAGGACAGCGACGAAGCAGAGTCCGACGATATCGACAGCGAAGATCAAGAGGGAGATGAGACGGAAACGGCCGGTGAACCCGAAGATCCGTTCGCGCGCGATGCGTTTTTCATCGGATTGGGTGATGCGGTTATCCCCACGATCCTCATCGCGTCTGCGGCCTTTTTCCGCCCCGGCGATGCCGCACTATTGGACGTTCCGGGTATCGCGTTGACCGTGCCGGCACTCGGTGCGATGATCGGGACGATCGCCGGCTTACTCGTGTTGATGTGGATGGTTATGAAAGGTCGGGCGCACGCCGGATTGCCGCTTCTCAATGGTGGGGCGATCGCAGGCTACATACTCGGCGCGAGCATCGCCGGGATTACACTCGTCGAGGCGGTCGGTCTCGCGCCGTATCTGTAAGCGAAACCGGCGATCGTTGCGGAGTATCGATCGCACTGAACAGACGGTGAAATTTCGTGGGAATTCAGTTCGTTTAACACACACTCGCTTGAACCGGTATCCGATGGCCGAGGATTCGACCGGAATCGACTACGGCGGAAGGGCGAAGGAGATCCTCGGGTTTTCGCGGTGGTGGCAGATCGTCGCCGCCGCAGGCATGATGGCGGCAGTGAGTCCGTACCAGTACGTGTGGTCGTCGATCGAAGGGCCGCTGGCGGAAAGTCTCGATATCGCGTTGCCGGCGCTCGGCGCGGTGTTTTCGTTCTACGTCGTTTTCCAGTCGCTGTCGCAGATGCCAGCGGGTTGGTGGCGCGATCGGCGTGGACCGCGCAACTTGACGTACCTCGCGGCGATCCTCGCCGGTGGCGGATACATCGGTCTCGCGTACGCGACGACGGTTTGGCAATTATATCTCCTCTATTCGATCGGCGCCATCGGCGTCGGAATCATTTATACCGTCGCCGTCAACACGGCGGTCAAGTGGTTTCCCGACCGAACCGGCCTTACGACGGGGATCGGAACGATGGCGTTCGCAGGAGGAAGCGCCCTCGTCGTTCCGTACGTCCGTGCGAACGCGACGGTTGGCGGCTACGCAGATGTGCTTCGGAATGTCGGTTTGATGATTCTCATCGTTTTGCTCGTCGGGGCGATCTTACTTCGAGACCCACCGGATGACTGGCTCGGTCTGAAAAGCGATAACAGTTCGACCGACGAATCAGAACTCGCCGCCTCACTCCGCGGAACGGCCTACACGACGCGCGAGATGCTGAAAACGTGGCAGTTCTGGCTGTTGTATGCGATGTTCATCGCGACCGCCAGTGCGGACCTCATCGTCATCGCGAACGTCGTCCGATTCGCCGAACACCTCGGGCTTGCCGCGATCGTGGCGACGGCCGCTGCGACGCTGTTGCCGATCGCTGCCGGACTCTCCCGGATGGTTCTCGGCGAAGCGTCCGACCGGTTCGATCGAAAGCGAGTGATGGTGGTCTCGTTCGTACTCGCAGGGCTCTTTCGATTCGGTCTCATCGGAACGGGGATGGCCGACGCAGGGATCGGATTCGTGATCATGGTCGTCGGCGCGATGTTCTTCTCCTCACCGCTGTACGTCTACTTTCCGGCGATCGTCGCCGACTACTACGGCGCGAAACACTCCTCGAGTAATTACGCGGTGCTGTACACCGCCAAGGTCGGTGGCGGCGTCTTCGCCGGAACCGTGACCGGATTGTTGGTCGCGACGTTCGGATGGATACCGACATTCGCGCTCGGTGGCGGACTCGCGCTCGCGGCGGGGGTCGCAGCGCTGGCGCTTCGACCACCGAAGAACGCCGGCGTTACCGCAAGCTGAACGGTTCTATCACGGATGGAATGACGGTCCACTCGTCTTGAACAAATCCGCAAGGATTTGTACGGCCCCCATCGAACGGTCGGTATGGCAGATCCGTCGTTCCTTGAACAACGCCTCGATGCGAGTACGTGGCCGATCGCGGTCGGTGACCTCGTCGTCCTGCTGGCGTTCTTACTCGTCGGCACGCTCGAGCACTGGACGTTCGAACAGTTACAAGCCGATCCAACGATCTACCTGCTGGTTGCCGGACCGTTCATCCTCGGATGGTTGATCTGTGCGCCACTCATCGGTGCGTACTCTCCCGGCGGAGGCTCGGCGCCGAACTCCTCGATTCCGCTCGCGATTCGATCGTGGATCCCTGCAGCGCTCATCGGATTGCTTATCCGAGTCGTCGCGATGCCGGACCGTGGAGCCGATATCATCTTCGCCGTCATCATGCTCGTCGGGGGCGCACTCATCCTCTCGATCTGGCGGTTCCTCTATTTCAAGATTCGGTAGCGACACCAGCGACCGTCAGTTCGAAGCCGTATTCGATCGGTCGAGAGGAGAGCCCGACTGCTTCGAGCATCGTCTCGAGTTCCGCGGCCGTATAAAAGGTCGAATCGAATCCGAAGACGGCTTCGGCGAGTTCGAGTAACCGACCACGTTTCGTCGATCGGTCGAACTCACGGATTATTACAACACCACCCGGAGCAAGAACGCGAGCCATCTCTTCGAGGCACCGTTTAGGATCGG